>NZ_JAUBVJ010000047.1:0-62129 GCF_036702785.1 Microcoleus sp. AR_TQ3_B6
TCCGCCTGCTGGGACAACTCCTTCTCCAACTCCGCCTGCTGGGACAAGTCCTTCTCCAACTCCGCCTGCTGGGACAAGACCTTCTCCAACTCCGCCTGCTGGGACAACTCCTTCTCCAACTCCGCCTGCTGGGACAACTCCTTCTCCAACTCCGCCACCGACTCCAACTCCGGCGGCACCGACTCCGACTCCGACTCCGACTCCAACTCCGCCTGCTGGGACAAGTCCTTCTCCAACTCCGCCTGCTGGGACATTGCCGACACAGGTTCCGAGTCCGAGTCCGACTCCGACGACAAGTCCGACTCCGAGTCCGAGTCCTTCGATCGTCCCGACTCCAACTGCGGCGCCCCCACCTACTCCGCCATTCGGTGGGGGGCCGACTCCGCCGAGTTTTACATCTCCGACTCCTAACCAGCCGCCGATCGTGGAAGCTGGCAAAACGCTGACTGGTTTGCAGAATTTGCCTCTGTCTCTGAGCATTTCGGCGCCCAGCGACCCGGAGGGCCAGCCGCTGTCGATCGGGGTAGTAGGACTTCCCAATCCTACTTTCGGTCAAGTAATTACCGGTACGGAGCCGCTCGCCCTGAACCAAAAATTGACGGTTGAGGAATTGCTCGGCCTGAAATTTCAACCTGCAACTAATGCGATCGGGAAAGCCGGCTCTTTCAGCTACAGCGTAGCTGACGACCAAGGCGGCACGGCAGCAGCGTCAGTGGCGATTAACATCAATTCTTTCGATACCTCCGTAACTGTTCCAACTACCCTGTCGCCGCTCGCTGGCGATGACGGCATCGTATTTACAAATACGAATAATTTGCTGCCCACTTTCATCGACGTGCTGGCGAACGATATCAGCCCGCAAAAAGGGCAGCTCAACATTATCAATGTCAGCACACCGAAACTGGGGATAGCGGTAAATCTTGTCTCTCAAGTGCAATTCATCCCCGGCAATGTAGCGGGTACAACTGCTTTCACCTACAGCGTCAGCGACGGATTCGGGACAAGTCCGGGAACAGGTACTGTCACCGTTCAAATCTTGCCGGCTGATAGCGGGCCTAACAAATTGGTTGGGGGTTCTTTGCCGGACAATTTTAACGGTTTGGCGGGCAGCGATACTATTGATGGTCAAGGCGGCAATGATACGATTAACGGCGGTTTAAATAACGACGTGATCCTAGGCGGCCCCGGCGCAGATACCATGACGGGGGGCGGCGGCAGCAATCAATACCGCTATACCAGCCCCGCAGACGGTGGACCGGCCTTTAATGCGGCTTCTTCGGCGGCGATCCAGGCTGCGATCGCGGCGGGCGGATACGATGTGATTACTGATTTTACCGACCTCGGTGTGCCGATCGCCGATCAGTTTAATTTTGCCCCCGGATTCCCGAATCTCAGTGGTAACACCCAAGTTCTGCTGAATGTGCAGACAACAGTTTCTGCAAATATTCTGGGAGGAAGTGCTTTCTTGTTTGCCTACGATTCCGGCGGCAATACTTACATCATTTATGACGGCAATGGCAATAACCTCACCGGCAGCGATTCTCGCATTTTGGCGAAGTTAAATGGTGTAACTGGAGTGACATCTCTTTCGGGATTTGACTTTACTTTTATCTAAAAAAATAAGAGGTTTGAAACCGCAGATAAACGCAGATAAACGCCGATTTCGTTGGCAGCTTATCTGCGTTTATTTGCGTTCATCTGCGGTAAAAAATTAAATCTAATTGTCCTCAGAAAAAAGTCCCAATAAAGGGCCTAGAATAGCGCCGAAAACAAAGCCGCTGGCCTGTACTAAGCAGGCAACTCCCCACTTTTATCTAGGAATATAATAGGTTTAAAACCGCAGATAAACGCAGATAAACGCCGATTTCGTTGGCAGTTTATCTGCGTTTATTTGCGTTCATCTGCGGTAAAAAATTAAATCTAATTGTCCTCAGAAAAAAGACCCAATAAAGGGCCGAGAACAGCACCGAAAACAAAGCCACCGGCGTGGGCCCAGTAGGCAACTCCCCCGGATTCCATGCCGACACTTGCCGGGGCATTCAAGGAAGCCAAGCCATTCAATGCTTGCTGTGCAAACCAAAATCCTAGAAAGAAGAAAGCGGGGACTCTGACGGTGGTAATAAAGATTCCCAAGGGAAGCAGTGTCAGAACTTTGGCTTGGGGATATCTGAGAATGTAAGCTCCCATCACGCCTGCGATCGCCCCGCTAGCGCCCAGGGACGGAATGGCCGATGCTGAGGAAAAAAACCACTGAGTTAGCGAAGCTAAGACGCCGCAAGTAAGATAAAATATTATAAATTTGACGTGTCCTAAACGGTCTTCTACGTTGTTGCCAAAAATCCACAAAAATAACATATTTCCGGCAATGTGGAGAAAGCCTGCGTGCAGGAATTGGGAGCTAATTAGTGTCGTCCATTCGGGAAATGACGACACTGGCAAAGATACCCGGCACATATTGCTTAACTGGCAAGGAACTACCGCCCAAGAGTAGAAGAATTGCGTTAATTGTCGCTCATCGGGCAAACTGAGTTCGTACAAAAATACTAATATGTTTGCGGCAATCAGCCCGTAGGTGACGTAGGGAGTGATAGTAATGGGATTATCATCGCGTAAGGGAACCACAGCCTTTTTTCCTCATCAAAATATTGGCAACACAATAGCGCATTTATCGCCCTGGTGTCTCCTGTCTAAAGGAAGAGGGAACAAGTCAATCGATTTTAGATTTTAGATTTTAGATTTTAGATTGTAGATTTGAGATTGTAGATTGGAAATTGTAGCTTGTAGATTGTAGATTGTAAATTGTAGATTGTAAATTGTAGATTGTAGATTGTCGATTTGAGATTGTCGATTTGAGATTTGAGATTGTCGATTGTAGATTGTCGATTTGAGATTGTCGATTGTAGATTGTCGATTTGAGATTGTCGATTTGAGATTTGAGATTTGAGATTTGAGATTGTCGATTCTCGATCGATTTGAGATTTGAGATTTGAGATTTGAGATTTGAGATTTGAGATTGTAGATTTGAGATTTGAGATTTGAGATTTGAGATTTGAGATTTGAGATTTGAGATTTGAAGAATTGAAGAAAGCGACTTCACGGATGTCTCCGGGGGCTGGTTATCGGATACTATATTTTTTATTTGTGTACCGATGAATCCGGGGGCTTGTACCGCCCCCGAGTCGCGCCTCCTTAAAACCCGCCGTTTCCGGCTGAAACAAAAATACAACCCATTTAATAAAACGCTCCACCTTGCAGTTACTTGAGTCTCTGCTTTTTAGTCTGGGGTTTTATTTTACCGCAAAGGCGTATATTTTATGATTGCATAACAAGTTTGTAGTTGCGCTATTGGTGGGGGTTTTAATCCCTCAAAACAACTACAAACTTATTTATCCGCTTGCTGATTACATTTTTACAGCGGGGCTAGTCGAAGGTTTAGGCGACTTAATTTCCTGGGAAACCGCACGGGCCCGGTAGAGTTTAGCAACGGCTTGCTCGCACTTAGACAAATCCGATTCTATCTCTGTCAAAATCGCAGTTGATACCGGATCTGTGAACTTCACCCGCAGGTTGTTAATATCAACAACACCGGTTTGCAAATCACCCAGAGTGCTCCGCAGCAAGAACGTTTCATCGGTTCCTTGCATCGACGCTTTTAATTTAGCGTATTTGTCAGCAATTTGGGCGGGAATTGAGGGTTTTTCGCCGAAATAGTTGAGGCGGTTTTCGAGAGCGAGGATGTGGTGCTGTTTATTTTGAATGATTTCTGCAAGCACCGATCGCAAATCGCTGTCTTGGGTTTTTTCGGCATAATTTTGAAAGGCTTCGCAAGCATAGCGTTCCCCTGCGAGGGCGGTATTCAAACCTTTAACAATGTCGCCTTGTGTTGAGCCACCCCAACCATTAGCTAATTTCCACCATTCTGCATTTGTGTCAGTTTCTTCTGGCAAACCGACTTCTTTTCCGCCGTAACCGAGGCGAGCCAGAATGGCGGTAGTAAATATTGCTAAATCTCCAGGCTGCCGGGAAGTAATCAAGTTGCCGTCAACTACTAAAGCTTCGTTGATATAGTTAGCCCCGGCATTGATCATGTCTTTTTTTATTGACAAGAAACCTGTCGCATTTTTGCCTTTTAGCACGTCGGCTTCAATCAAAACTTGCGGGCCGTGGCAAACAGCCGCGACGAGTTTTCCTTGCTCAAATGCTTCTCGGACAAATTGCACAGTATTGGGGTTAGTCCGCATCATATCGGGAGCCATGCCGCCGGGAATTATCACTGCATCGAATTCTGCTGGCACGCCTTCAGTGGTAGTTCCGTCAGCTTGCATGGCAAGTTTTCCGTGTTTGCCTGCATACTTTTCATTTGTCCGGGAACCCAGGACAACTACTTCAAATCCTGCTTGTTTTAAGGCATTGTAAGGAACTAGAAATTCCGAATCTTCAACTGCATTTTCGATTAGTATGGCAACTCGTTTCGTTTGGGCTTTGTTATCGGCTGTCATAATCACTTTCCCTTAAGGTACCATTTTCTATCAACTTAATTCATTTGTTGCTGTTCTCGCGTCTTGCTAAAGTGATAAATTATTAGGTGGGAAAATGTGCGTTCGTGAGTCTTGGGAGGTAGTCGTAAAGTGCCCTTCGGCGCACCCTACAATTAGATGTTTTGTGCAAGTTGTGCGATCGCATCAATGCACGTAAGAGGCTCCATTAATATCGATCGTAGTCCCGGTAGCGTGCACAGCCAAACCCGACGCTAAAAACGCGATAACATTGGCAACATCTTGAGGAGGAGCGATTTTGCCGATCGGGATATCGCGAATAATATCAGCTTCGCCGGACTTTTGAATAAACTGATTAGACATTTCTGTACTGACAAATCCCGGTGCAACTGTAAAAGCCAAAATATTATCAGCCGCAAACCCTCTAGCAATGCTGCGAGTTAAAGCCACAATAGCACCTTTGGACGCGGCGTAGTGCAGATAATTCGGGTCATCGCCGCGAAAAGCAGCGCGACTTGCTATATTAATAATTGTACCTCCACTGCGAGTTTTAAAATAAATAATTGCTTCCCGGCACAAGTCAGCAACTGCAACTAAATTAACTTGTAGAGTTTGCTGCCAAGCTGACGACCAAATATCAAACTCGTCCTCTATACCTGCTGACTGCATAATTCCAGCATTGTTAACTATAACATCAATATGACCGCGCCATTTTAAAGCATCTCGCCACAAAATCGAAGCCGCGTTTTCCACCATCAAATCTGCTGCTAATAAATAACATCGATCGCGCGCCACACTTGCTGCTACTGCTTCAGCTTCAGTTTGACTGCGAAAGTAATGCAAAATCACCTCAGCCCCAGCATTAACCAAAGTCCGCACCGTCACTGCACCAATCCCCTTCGAGCCGCCAGTTACTAAAATTACCTTTCCGGTTAAATCAATCATTTCTCTATCTCTCTTTCTATCTTTTCTCTTTCTCTGCGCCCTCTGCGCCCTCTGCGGTTAATAAAAAAATAAATCCCCTTCAAAAACAAAATATAATTGCTGTATCATATAGCACATTCCATCTAAATGTGACAGAAAATTGAGTCAGCCTTGTAGCAGCGGGCGATCGACTCTTGGAGGCTGACCGATAGGGCGCAGGCCCTCGGCACTGGACCCGCTGCCTGAGTGCGATCGACCCGCTTTACGTCATTAAAGCCTTATTTTTTGATGTTTCTTTATTGGAGATCTAGCCACTCCTTACAGGACTATAACTTCTTTTTCCTTAAACTCGATAACTAAACGGGATTCGGGAGCAGAGGCAGAATTAACTCCATAATTTGGTCATACTTAAAGTTATTGACCGAATCAATTAGCGCACTGGAAACGGTTGGTTTAGATGCGGGAACTTGTTTAATCAACTCGTTCATGACTTCGGTATCAAGATCGTAGGCAGCTTGAAACATTTGTTCTAACCACTCAGAGGACATCACGGCTATATCTTCTGGAGATAAAGTGTCAATACCTAGTTTTTGGGGTTCTTTTCCTACAACTGTGTAGATGTACTGTACTCCCAAGTGTTGAGCGAGTTTGTCAAAGACGAGCCTTTCCTGAAAGGGCTTGGTGATAAAGTCGTCACACCCAGCCATAAGAACTTTCTCTCGATCTTCTTCAAAAACACTGGCAGTTAAAGCAATAATCACAGTCTCTTGTCCCTGAGGGTGTTCTCTAATGCGTTTGGTAGCTGTGTAGCCATCCACGATCGGCATTCGCAGATCCATCCAAATCAGGTGTGGGGACCAACTTTCCCAGATTTCGAGTGCTTCAGCTCCCTCTGTTGCTTCGCGCACCTCAAAACCGACAGAGGTAAGGAGTTTGACCAATAAGCGGCGATTTTCCTCTATATCTTCAACAACAAGGATGCGGTAAGTTGGTTGTCCTGCAGCTATACCAATCACTCTTTGTTCAGGCAATTCTGAGGCAAGGCAGACTGTTTGAGGTAAATTTACCCCAAGTTCAAAGTTAAAAATGCTGCCCCGATTCAATATGCTTTGAACCCGAATCTGACTACCCATGAGTTGGACAAATCTTTGGCTGATAGCTAGACCTAGACCAGTACCTTGATTCAATTTATTCCCAGCTTCAGCTTGCACGAACGCCTTAAATAAGCTGTCAATTTCTGTTGGATCAATTCCCACTCCAGTATCCTCAACTTCAAAACATAGGCGACAGGAAGTTTGGTCGCTCTGTTGGGATCTTACTCGTAAAGTGACGGTTCCTTGATTAGTAAACTTAAGCGCATTACCCAGCAGATTGACTAAGACTTGATACAATTTTTTCTCATCGGTATGCACAAATTGGGGAAGATTGGGGTCTCGCTCGACAATTAGTTTCAATCCTTTCGATTGGGCTTTAAATTGTAACATTTCTTCAATACAATTCAGCATTTTTTTGAGATCGAAGTCAGAAAGATAGAGTGTCATCTGTCCGCTCTCTATTTTGGATAAATCTAAAATGTCGTTAATCAATTCCAATAAATGTTCGCCGCTACGATTGACGATCGCCAGATCGCTTTGGAGTTCGGGAGTCAGAACAGGATCGTAACTCATCAATTGCGTAAATCCCAAAATAGCATTGAGAGGAGTACGGAGTTCGTGGCTCATATTGGACAGGAACATACTTTTGGCTCGGTTTGCTGTTTCTGCAGCTTCTTTAGCTTGCTGGAGTTCCAACTCGGCTTGTTTGCGATCGCTAATGTCAATTAAATATCCCAACATTTCCACTGGTTTACCTGCAGCATCTCGAATTAGTCTGAGTTGACCGAGTATCCAGCGATAAACCCCATCTGAGCGACGAAGACGGTATTCATGGAAATAAAAATCCTTGACGAATAGATTGCCTAAGCCATTAAGCACTCGTTCTCGATCGTCTGGGTGTAAGTTATGCACCCAAAATTCATCATCTTCTAAAAACGCAATGCTTTCGTAGCCCAATACATCTTTGACATTTTGGCTGATGAACGTTGCTCCATAATCGCCATAAGGTTTACAGCTAAAAATAACGACGGGGCTGTAGTTCAGGAGAAAGTTGAGGCGATTTGTGGTAGTTTGCAAGGCTTGCTCAGCTTGTTTGAGCTCTGTCACCTCCTCCTGAACGGCAACATATACAGTTCCGTATTCAGGATGATCAAACCTGGATGTATGAACCCTGCACCAAAAAAGTCTTCCATCTTTTTTCTTATTGTAGACTTCATATTTTGCTTCCCCATCCCGCTCAAGTTGAGCAACAACATCTTCAACGGTTTCGTCGGGTGTAACCTCTGTATCGACGTAATTTATTACACCAACAGATTGACCTGCGAGTTCCCCCTCTGCATAACCAAACATCGCATCAAACTTGGGATTGGTGTAGACGATCGTCAGATCGGATGCTTTGACTAAACACACGCCACCTGCCATGTTATTCATAATAATGCTTTGAAGTTCTAGGGTCTTTTGAACTTCTTTTCGAGCGGTAATTTCTTGGATCTGAGCAATAAAATGCAGGGGATTTCCCTGTTCATCTTGTACTAGCGAGCCATCAAGAAGAATCCAAACCATATGTCCTTGTTTATGGAAATACCGTTTTTCCATTTGGTAAGTTGAAATTGTTCCTGCTAATAGCTGATTTACATAGCTAAGATCCAGGTCTAAATCGTCAGGATGGGTAATGTCTTGGAAATTTAACGCTAACAACTCTTCTGAGGAGTAGCCAACAATCTGACATAAGGCAGGATTGACTTTAACCCAGTGCCCGTCAAGTGAAACGATCGCCATTCCAATAGACGCATTTTCAAACGCATTGCGAAACTGCTCTTCACTGTTTCGTAAAGCCACCTCAATTTGTTTGCGTTCGTTTTCAGCCCGCTGGCGCTCATTGATCTCCTTCTCTAAGGCTTGATTGGTCGCAATAAGTTGAGCTGGACTAGGTAAAGCTAAGGCTGATGGAATTAAAAACACTAGCTCAGATGCAGTATATATAGAAATCAGAGCAGTAATAGCTTTAAGTCCTCCCGAAAGCCAATAAGTAGGATACCAAAGCGTCCAAATTTCCATGAGATGAGTTGTACCACAGGCAATTATGAAGGCGCTAAACAGAAAAACTACTTTCGGAAATGGAGTATCTTGGCGCTGTCGCACAAAGTAGATTAGCATAATGGGGATGGAGTAATAAGCTAAAGCTATTAAACCATCGGATAAAATATGTAATCCTACTAAGTTTGTTTGCCAGAGATAGCAGTGACCGTGAGGAATGAATCCTCCCGTCTCAAAAAATTGTGCAATCATAGCTAACCTGAATAATTCATGAGTGCTGAAGTGCTTAGCGATTGAGTTCTGCCATTGCCGGCTTCATCGTCGAAGTCCTACCGGAAAAACCACTTTTGAGTAGGGAGATGTCAAATTGCCAACCCAGCAGCAGGAGACATCCGATCGCAATGAGGAGTAGACTTGCCCTGTAAGAAATGTGGTTGTTCCTAAATCTGCTGCTGGGAAAAAAAGGTTCTCTGCCATGTTACGCGAAACGAAGAAGGGCAACTACGGGCGGATTATCCCTACCTGAACAAGTCAGAGTTTGTAGGGGCTGTGCCACGGTGCCAGTTCTAGAATCCTGCGATCGCATGACTTCTTTCTACGTCAAGTGAGTGGATAACCTAATAATTCAAGTATACTCTTATTCATAGGGTTATAGTCCTCTACCAGAAAAGTATGGAAATTAGTAACATTGTCGATAGAACTAGCGATAGGGTTAGCGATTCAGCTACCAACTACCGAGGCAATATTTTAATTGTTGACGATCTGCCTGGTAACCTACATCTTCTCAGCCGTACTTTGAGGACACATGGTTATCAAGTTCGCTGTGCCACAACAGGCGCAATGGCGATCCGAGCCGCCCAATCGCCATGGACGGAACTAATTTTACTCGACATTAAACTGCCCGATATTGATGGCTATGAAGTTTGTAAGCAATTAAAATCCGACGAGAAAACCGCAGGCATTCCGATAATTTTTTTGAGTGCACTCAATCACACTTTCAATAAGGTTCAGGGGCTTGCTGTTGGTGGGGTAGATTATATTGCTAAGCCGTTTCAAATCGAAGAAGTATTAGCTCGTGTCGAAACTCACCTAACCATCCGACGGTTGCAACAAAGCCTCCAAGAGCAGAATTTACATCTCTTGAGAGAAATCGAAGAACGCCAACGTCTCGAAGAGTCCCTCTTTGCCGAAAAAGAACTAGCTCAAGTGACCCTCCAATCGATTGGTGATGCAGTTATTACTACCAATGCTCAAGGTAATGTGCGATATTTCAATCCTATTGCTGAGCAACTGACAGGCTGGAAGGCTGATGAGGCTCAGGGACTCCCCCTGTCTGCGGTCTTTGTAATTGTCAATGAAGTAACGCGAAAGCCAGTAGAGAATCCGATCGCCAAGGCTCTGTTGGAGAAGCGAATTGTGGGCTTAGCTAACCATACTATTCTCATTGCGCGCGATGGGACGGAGTATGCCATTGAGGACTCAGCAGCACCGATTCGAGACCGCCAAGGTCAAATTATCGGGGCAGTCATCGTCTTTCGTGATGTTACCGAATCGCGCAATCTTGCTCGTCAACTCTCTTGGGAAGCCTCTCACGATGCTCTGACGGGTTTAATCAACCGTCGAGGATTTGAGCAGCAACTAATTGATGCGATCGCCTCTTGTCAAGATAGCAATCACCAGCACGCTCTCTGTTATTTAGATTTAGATCACTTCAAAGTCGTTAACGATACCGCAGGTCATGTTGCTGGCGATGAGCTACTGCGCCAAATCACTACACTTTTACAAAAGGGAGTTCGTGCTAATGACGCACTGGCTCGCTTGGGAGGTGATGAATTTGGTCTTTTGCTTACTCAATGTCCCCTCTCTCAAGCAGCTAAGATTGCGGAAAAACTCAAAGACCTAGTGCATCAGTTTCGGTTTATTTGGGATAGCAAAACCTTTATCATCGGGGTCAGTATTGGAGTTGTTGCCATTAACCACACCAGCAAAGATTTGATGGAGGTTATGGGGGCGGCTGATGCCGCTTGTTATGTCGCCAAAGGCAAAGGTCGCAACTGTGTTCATGTTTATCGTCTAGATGATGAAAAACTAATTAGCCAACGCGGTGAGAGGCACGTGGTTTCCCAAATCAGCCGAGCGTTGGAAACCAATCGTTTTTGTCTATACTCCCAAAAGATTGTCTCTATTACCTCTAACCCATCAGTAGAGCATTATGAAATTTTGCTAAGAATGCTAGATGAAAATGGAGAAATAGTAGCTCCCAATGAGTTTATTCCCGCCGCCGAGCGTTATGGCTTGAGCACCCAGATCGATTGTTGGGTAATCGAAACTTTTTTTTCTAATTATCATAATTTATCGGGTAAGAATATTATTAGTACAGGCTTATATACCATTAATATTTCTGGCGATAGCATTGGTAACCATGGGTTTATAAGGTTCTTAATCGAACAATTTTCGTGCTACCAAATCCCCCCGCAAACCATTTGTTTTGAAATCAGGGAAACCGCAGCGATCGCGAACTTTGAGCAAGCCCGATATTTCATGAGCGAACTCAAAAAGATGGGGTGTTGCTTTGCTTTAGATGATTTTGGCAGGGGGTTGAGTTCCTTTGCGTATCTGATGAATTTACCAGTTGATTATCTAAAAATTGATGGTGCTTTGGTCAAGAATATTAGTCATAATTTGATTTCTCAAGCGCTCGTTGAAGGTTTTAATCGTATAGCCCATGCGATGAATCTTGAAACTATAGCTGAGTTTGTCGAAGACGAGAGTATCTTAGAAAAATTGCGGGAGATGGGAGTAGATTATGCTCAGGGTTATGGGATCGCCCATCCCGTCCCTATTAATTTTAATCGCTAGTCGATCGCACGGCCCGCCAGCGGGCCCATTGCCGATCGCCTGCGTCCCGTCGGTCGATTTCCAAGAGTCGATCGCCCGCTGCTACAAGGCTGACTCAATTTAGTTTGTCACATTTAGATAGAATGTGCTGTAATTGTTGTACAGGATTGAGTCTTTTATTAAAAATAGACCGGAAAATTTGCCATGAAAGCAGTTGCCTTCGATCGCTACGGTTCCGTCGAGGAATTGCAGTACCGAGAATTGTCCAAGCCTCACGCCAAATCCAACGAATTGTTAGTGCGAGTTCGCGCTAGCAGCGTCAATCCCGTAGACTGGAAAATCCGGCAAGGACACCTGCAACTATTGACAGGATTTAACTTTCCTCGAATAGTCGGTTCTGACATCTCGGGAATTGTGGTGGAAGTCGGCCGGGAAGTTACCAACTTTCAACCGGGAGATGAAGTTTATACTTCCTTAAATCCCATAAGTGGCGGTGCTTGTGCCGAGTACGCGGTCGTCCCAGAATCGAGTGCGGCAATTAAACCTAAAAACATCACTCATGCAGAAGCAGCAGGAGTGCCGATTGCAGGTTTAACTGCGTTGCAATCACTCAGGGATTTGGGTCAAATTCAAGCAGGAAATAAAGTATTAATTAACGGCGCTTCCGGCGGCGTAGGTACTTTTGCCGTGCAAGTTGCGAAAGCAATGAAAGCGGAAGTAACGGGAGTTTGCAGCGCTAAAAATCGAGAATTTGTCAAGAGTTTGGGAGCTGATTTAGTCCTGGATTATGCACAAATTGACTTTACTCAACAGCCCGAAAAATATGATATAATTTTGGATGCAGTCGCGACAAGAACATTTGCTGAATGCGAAAATGTGCTGCAGCCGGAGGGAGTTTATATCTCGACTTTGCCGAGTGTTGAAAACCTCGCACCGATGTTAACGAGCTGGTTTGTCTCGGGGAAGAAAGCTAAATTAATTGTAGCCAATGTCAACACCAGCGATTTAGGGCTTTTGCGGGAGTTAATAGAATCCGGTAAAGTTGAGCCGATTGTCGATCGCACTTACAGCTTAGCAGAAGTAGCAGCAGCCCACACTTACAGCGAAACGGGCCGGGCTGTCGGCAAAATTGCGATAGGTATTGACAGTTAAAAAAATCATGTTTAAGCAAAACGAATTAGAAACAGAACTCTCTGACGGGAAGGAACCAGGATACAAGCCCCCGGATTCATTCCGAAAGCAGACTCAGGACCGGTGAAATAAAAAACCTGTATCCGATGAAACTTGCCTAACGTATTTATCCGTGGGGTCAATCGATTTTAGATTTGAGATTTTAGATTTGAGATTTTAGATTAACCCCACGGATAAATGCGGGGGCTTGAGGATTTTAGATTTTCGAAAAGGGATTGATTCCACGGATAAATCACGTGGCGGGTACCACCTTTGAAATTCTTGGTCAATGCTTCAATTCTTTAATCTCAAATCTCAAATCTAAAATCGATTGACTGGAAGCAGAGAATCCAATCGCCACCGGCAGAAACTAAAGCTTACATTCGGCGGCGGGGATGGTTAAATTTAAACTAGGACAAATTATCGAGTTTTTCCCCGAGTTCGACACCGCCAAAAAACTCGACTCGCGCATTATACCTTACCTGTGGCAGCGCGGACTTTCCTACTACTGCGCCGCCTGATTGGCTCCCGGGAGCAAAACAGTTTAAAACTCACATCTTGCACCATTCTCGCTTAACAGGCTTTCCGGCCTGTTCCACAAGAAAGTTCACTCTTTGTGGAACAGGCATCTTACCTGTTCATAAAAAGCTTATTGAGAATGGTGCAACATCTCAGTTTAAAATCGACTTAACAGTCAACGCTAAAGACCTAGAGGAAACCGTTTGGCGCTACCTTTGTAGTGCCAAAGAATCGGGTGCAGCCCTCGACAAAAACTCGCTGCTTGCCGTTAAAAATGACGCCTGATTGGTGCGAGCGGCAAGTTTACGAACTTTTTGCCGGAAACTGCAAGCCCGACGATGTTTTAGCGGGAGGGAAAAAAGAAGGCAAGCGCGGCAGTTTCTACAGCCACTTATACTGTTGATTGTACTCTTAAGCGGATGCAGGAGCGCGATCGCGATCGCCAACCTGAATTCTCAAAGCAGAGTCAGAATCCCAGCCCGATGACTATACCTGGTACGTGGCAAAAGTCTACCAAAAGATGCCAGGTTGGAGTTAAAGTAAAAGAGCGATCGCCCGCAGTTTGCATAAATAGGACGCTTGCCCAAAAAACCCGGTTAAGAGTCAAAATCTTTGTTGTGATATCAAATCCCTTAGCATCGGCATAGTAAATTCGAGTTCACTGTTGACTGTTCACTGTTCACTGTTCACAGTCAACCGTCAACCGTCAACATCACGGACGGTGTAACGGGAAATGATATCAGCGATAGAAGTTCACCCATAAACCGGGTTTTTGAATCTACCTGCGTCCAGGACTAATAAACCTAAAACCTAAATAAAATCAAAAATCCCTATGACTGCTCCCTCAAACTTGGAGACATCCGAACAAGGTTCCGACAACAACCTCGAAGCACTTAGCCCGGAAAACAGCATTGCACCAATCGCAGGCGGTGCGATGGGTTCCCGCAACCTAGAAGACGAATTTCTCGACGAACTTCCTGACGAAGTTGAAATGTCTTTATTCGACCATTTAGAAGAACTGCGGCAGCGACTTTTCTACTCGCTAATTGCAGTAGCAATCGGTGTAATCGGTTGCTTTTTAACAGTTAAACCCATCGTGCAACTGCTAGAAGTACCGGCCGGGCCCGTCAAGTTTCTGCAACTAGCTCCCGGCGAGTATTTCTTTGTTTCTCTCGAAGTAGCCGGATACAGCGGTTTGCTCATCGCCAGTCCGTTTATTTTTTACCAGATAGCGCTGTTTGTTCTCCCCGGCTTGACTCGCAAAGAACGCAGGTTGCTCGGCCCTGTGTTTTTCGGTTCGAGTTTCCTATTTGTGGGCGGGTTAGTATTTGCTTACATCGCTCTGATTCCGGCGGCGCTTAACTTCTTTGTTACCTATGGAGCGGATGTTGTAGAGCAGTTGTGGTCGATAGACAAATACTTTAAATTTGTGCTGCTGTTAATGTTCAGCACCGGCTTAGCTTTTCAAATCCCGATTGTCCAAGTATTGCTCGGCGTTTTGGGCATAGTTTCTTCCAATCAAATGCTATCCGGCTGGCGGTATGTAGTCTTGGGAGCCGCAGTTTTGGGAGCGGTTTTAACGCCTTCTACTGACCCTTTAACGCAAAGTCTTTTAGGAGGTGCGGTGCTCGGCTTGTATTTTGGCGGGGTTGGTTTGGTGAAGCTTTTAGGACGGTGATTTCTTAATGATGTAAAATAAACACTATCGAGTTATAAGTCCTTGAAAAAATGCGAGAACTTTACCCGCCTAGACAACCTTATAACGAAGGAGAACTCAAAGTTTCTGACCTCCATACCATTCATTTTGAAGAATCTGGCAACCCAGAGGGAAAACCTATTGTATTGCTGCACGGGGGACCAGGAGGTGGATGTCCGCCTTTTTATCGACAATATTTTGACCCGGAAAAATGGCGTTTGGTGATGTTTGACCAACGCGGATGCGGTCAAAGCAAACCTCATGCAGAATTGCAAGAAAATACTACTTGGGATTTAGTCAACGATATTGAGAAACTTCGAGAATATTTAAATATTCATCAATGGGTTGTTTTTGGTGGTAGCTGGGGAAGCACTCTATCTTTAGCTTACAGTCAAACCCATCCCGACCGTTGCAAGGGTTTAATCTTGCGGGGCATTTTTATGTTGAGACAAAAAGAAATTCGCTGGTTTTATCAAGAAGGAGCAAGTTATATTTTCCCGGATGCTTGGGAGGAATATGTTAAACCTATCCCCATAAATGAAAGGGACGATCTGCTAACAGCTTATTACCAACGCTTGACGAGTCCAGACGATCGAATTAGATTAGAAGCGGCTCGTGCTTGGTCAATTTGGGAAGCGAGCACGAGTAGATTATTTCCAGATTTAGATTTAAAGCAAAAATTTGGAATTGATGCTTTCGCGGAGGCGTTTGCCAGAATAGAGTGCCATTATTTTATCAATAAGGGATTTATAGATCCGGAAGATAAATTGCTTTTAAATATCGATCGCATCCGCAAGATTCCGGCGGTTATCGTTCAGGGAAGATATGATGTTGTTTGTCCGATGATGTCGGCGTGGGAACTGCATCGGGCTTGGCCTGAAGCTGAGTTCATTGTAGTTGCCGATGCCGGACATTCGATGAGCGAACCGGGAATTCGCACCTGTTTAATTGAGGCAACAGATAAGTTCGCAGACTGGTAGTCAATCGATTTTAGATTTTAGATTTTAGATTTTAGATTGAAGCATTGACCCTACGGATAAATTCGGGGGCAAGTTTCATCGGATACAGGTTTTTTATTTCACCGGTCCTGAGTCTGCTTTCGGAATGAATCCGGGGGCTTGTATCCTGGATGCTTTCGGTCATCCAAATTGCTAATGGTTAATTGCTAATTTTAAATTAGTCCTATAAATATTTGGGGCGTGATGGTAATTTCTGGCTGAGTATGGGGCGATCGCTCAATTTTAAGGTTGATAAAAAATATAGAGACACGATCGCCCGCGCCTCTATAATTACTAAAAGTTAAAATTCAACACCAAAGTTTTGTCAAAACTTTGACTACATTCGGAACTGTTCGACTTCAGGTGTGTAGCCGATCGGCAAAACGTAATCCAGATTCTCGTGGGGACGAGCAATAATGTGATACGATAGCAACTTTCCGCCATCGACCTTTTTAACTGATTCAACTCCAGCGGCAACGGCTGCTTGCACTTCCGAGACATCTCCTCGCACTATAATTGTCCAGTAGGCGCGGGTTATTTTCTCATAGCGAACTAAAGTAACACGGGCTGCTTTCACCATTGAGTCTGCAACTTCTACGGCAGCGGGAAATCCTAAGACTTCAACCATTCCCAGTGCAACACCCATTACAACATTCTCCTAAATTTCACAAGATATCTGACCTTCATTGTAGGTGAAATTGTTGACAGAAATTGGTTCCGTTGACATCCACCCCGACCTGAAGGTACGGGGATTCCCAAACCTCACGATTTGAATTTCTGCTTCAAAGCAACTGCCTCCACCCTAAAAGAGATTTGGTCTTATGTTCGCTCCACAGACTAACCCCGCAAGCCCTGCGGTTTTTACGTGTCGAATACCAAAGGGAATTCTTTGTAGTTTTGATTCTAGGGATGTTTACCATTGCCCTATCCTCTTTTCCCGGTCTACCGATTTTGCTTCGCCGCCAGCACAAGGCTGAACTTCGCTCGTATAGGCTGTTTGATCCATCGTCTCGGGTGGGTCGTTGACCAATTATATTGTAATATAAAGCCGTCCTCAAAGGACGAGGTTTCTACCCAATTTTCTGATGAAGGACGATCGCCCAAAATTAAAAGAGCCCCACAAGCTGTTGGGGCATTTAAATCCCACAGTTAGGGGCGCGCAGCAAAGCCCGCCACACAAGACTTTGAATCAAAACAACTGTGCAAATTAGATGCGCCACAGCTTAGTTTCTCACCAGCAGCAAGTGCTATGACAAGCTCGCCGATCGATTTTCGGGACTTTGGGCTCAACTAATCGGGCCGCGGCGCGACACAAAACTTTAGGGAACACCCCCAGATCCCGGCTGTATCGACTTAGTGATTCAAAACTCGTCTAGCAACCACTCCGAGGCTCTTTCACCCAAATCTAGGGGAACGCTAACAGCTTTGCCCAAGCGCGGGCGCTCGCGAGTATTTACAATGTATTCTCTCACCTGTGCCGTGCTGCCCCAGCCGTTGAGGTAATTGGCCACCGCATCCAAATGCTCGAAATAATCAGCCTCCGTCATCGGAAAAGACGCCTGTTCTAGATATTTCCACATAACTTGCACAAAAATCTTGCCCCGCGTCCGCCGCAATCTGATATCGTAAGACTTTCCCCATTTTTCTAGCAGTAGCTGGTGTAATTCCTTGCCCGTCATGGTTGCTCCTGAGTTAATCCATTAAACAATAAAAGACAAAGTTCAAAAAATGTAATAATACTCTAATAAAGGCTGGAAGGCGCATTCTTAAAAGGAATTTTCGCGGCCTAAAATTTGTGCGAGCAGATTAACGGCAATTATCCTCCTTCCTCTGCACGTACAGGTTCGCTAACAGCTAACAAACAAACGTAACTTAAAACCGTAAAGGCAGGTCATGGCTCAATCTTCTGCTGGAAATCCCGATGTCCCCGATATGGGGCGTCGCCAATTTATGAATTTGCTGACGTTCGGTACAGTCACAGGTGTGGCACTCGGCGCACTCTATCCCGTTGTCCAGTATTTTGTTCCTCCGTCGAGTGGGGCAGTTGGTGGCGGAGTGACAGCTAAAGATGCTTTGGGTAACGACATCATCGTTAGCGAATATTTGGCTTCGCACCCGGCGGGCGATCGCAGCTTAGCCCAAGGTCTCAAAGGCGACCCCACCTATGTTGTGGTGAAAGAAGACCAATCTATCGCCGACTACGGCATCAATGCAGTTTGCACTCACTTGGGTTGCGTCGTGCCTTGGAATGTTAGCGAAAACAAGTTTATCTGTCCTTGCCACGGTTCTCAATACAATAATGAGGGCAAAGTGGTGCGCGGTCCCGCGCCTTTGTCTCTGGCCCTGGCCCACGCCACTGTCGCAGATGACAAGATCGCTTTTACAACTTGGACAGAAACTGATTTCCGCACCGGCGAAGCACCTTGGTGGTCTTAAACTATTTTGGATTTTAGATTTGAGATTTTAGATAGGGGGTGAATGGTGAAAACCACAGATAAGTGCATCCCTAAAGCAGTCTAATAATCCAAAATCCAAAATCCAAAATCCTTACATCCAAAATCCAAAATTGTCTGACCTTTGAGATTGAATACTCTAATGCCACAAACTAATTTATCTGCGATATTTCGCCGCAGTGCCAGGACGATCGCGAAAACAGCCTTAATTGCGATCGCAGCTGCAGGATTTTTCCTCACCAGCGACATCGCATATCCCCAAGCAGCATTTGCTTACCCTTTCTGGGCGCAGCAAACAGCCCCCGCTACTCCCCGCGAAGCAACAGGTCGCATTGTTTGCGCTAACTGTCACCTCGGTGCAAAACCGACTGAAGTTGAAGTACCGCAATCTGTTTTGCCTGACACAGTTTTTGAAGCTATTGTCAAAGTTCCCTACGATACTAGCGTGCAGCAAGTTGTCGGCGACGGCAGCAAAGGCGGCTTGAATGTCGGCGCAGTTGTGATGTTGCCCGAAGGTTTCAAGATTGCTCCCGAGGACAGAATTCCCGAAGAAATGAAGGAAAAAGTCGGCGACCTTTACTTCCAACCTTACAGCGAAACCCAAGAAAATATTGTTTTAGTGGGCCCACTGCCGGGAGAACAATACAAAGAATTGGTATTCCCCGTTTTGTCGCCGAATCCGGCAACAGACAAGTCGGTTCACTACGGCAAATACCAAATTCATGTCGGAGGCAACCGCGGCCGCGGTCAGGTTTATCCTACTGGCGATAAGAGCAATAATACTGTTTACAATGCTTCGGTAGCTGGCACCATTTCTAAGATTGCTCAACCTGAAGATGGCGGTTATGAAGTGACAATTCAACCTGCCGAAGGTGCAGCCGTTGTTGATACGATTCCCGCAGGCCCTGAACTGATTGTTACCGAAGGACAAACAGTGGCAGCAGGCGAACTTTTGACGAACAATCCTAATGTGGGCGGCTTCGGTCAAAAAGACGTGGAGATTGTGCTGCAAAGTGCCGATCGCGTTAAAGGATTGATGGCTTTCGTGGCTTTGACCATGCTGGCTCAAATTATGCTGGTTCTCAAGAAGAAACAGGTCGAAAAAGTTCAAGCTGCTGAAATGAATTTCTAAGGGCGGCTGTAATTAGTTGGGTAAGGTACTCTGTGCAGATCCAACTATTAGGTAAGTAGGGCGGGTATTCCCCGCCTTATTGTTTGATAAATAACCAGTAATATCATTTCCGGTTACACCGGAATGATGTTGACAGTTGACGGTTGACAGTTGACGGTTGACAGTGAACAGTCAACAGTGAACAGTCAACAGTGAACTCAAATTTACTATTCCGATGCTAACGGATTTGATATAAAATAATGTCAATTGATGAGAAAATAGTTGAAGTAGGCCCGCTGCAATGGTTTTATCGGGAAACAAATCCGGTTAACAAAACTGATAAACCGCCCGTACTGCTGCTGCACGGTTTGCCGTCCCAGAGTTTTACCTGGACTGCTATTATGCCGGATTTGGCGGCACAGGGATTTAGATCGATCGCCCCTGATTGGGTGGGTTACGGGCGATCGACAAAACCAGACAAACGCGACTTTTCCTATACTCCAGATGCTTTTGTTGACGCCCTCACAGGCTTTATTCAAGCTATAGAACTAGACCGATTTTACCTCGTTGTCCAAGGATTTTTAGCTTCCGCAGGCATTCAATACGCATTGCGCAATCCCGAGAAAATTGAGCGTTTAGCTGTCATCAATACACCAGTTTCAGCAGATATAAAATTGCCTTGGAAAATGCAGCAGTTGGGGCTGCCTTTTATTGGCGACATGATGACACAAGACCCGCTTTTGGTTGACAGAACTCTCGAAGGCGGCAGCCGCCAAACGATATCAGACAAAGATTTAGATGTTTACCGCCGCCCATTTTTGAAGAGTTCGGATGCGGGTCGATCGCTGATGAATACAGTCCGCAATATTCAATTGCCGCAGTCAATGGCCGAAATAGAATCCGGCTGGAAAGCATGGACTCGACCAACTTTATTTGTGTGGGGTTTGACAGACCCTTGGCTGAGTGTTGAACCAGTTCAAAAGCTAGTAGGTTCCCTGCAAAATGCAGAGTTAGTCACGCTGGAACAAGCGGGGCATTATCCTCAAGAACATTGGTCAGAAAAAGTTGGCGATGCTGTGATAACTTTTCTGCGCCGCCAGGAGGTAAAATAATATTTTGTACATAACTCTCGGTGCTGGGTCAGCGAAGCAGAGCCAAAGCATCTGCGTTTTTATGCAGAGCCTTGGAACGAACACGAGCAACCCCGTACCCGCCCTGTGCCCGCTCGCAACGAGCAATCTAAAATCTAAAATCTAAAATCTAAAATCGACATGACTCGTCCCCGTTCAATTTTTGCCTTGATGATGGCGTTTTTGATGGCATTTCTGGTTAGTTGCAGCAGTGTCGAAGCAAAAGTTCCAACGACTTACACAACAGCCCAAATCCAGCAAATTCAGCGCTATGTTCCTACTCTGACAGAGTTCCGATCGCGCATGGACAAACTGGGCACCCTAATTCAAAAGCGAAATTGGGTTGATACCAGAACTTACATTCACGGGCCTCTAGGCGACTTGCGGAACACCATGAAAACGGTCTCTGCGAGTTTATTGCCTAAGTCTCAACAACAAGCTGTTGATTTGACCAAGAGTTTGTTTACCGATTTGGTTAACATCGATCTTGCTGCTAAAGACCTTGACTATGCAAAAGTCACGGCCAGCTATCAAAAAGCTGTGAATGATTTCGATACCTTCTTGCAGCTAATTCCTAAAGCTTAATTAGCCTTAACTCACATCTTGTATCATTGTCAAGAACAGGCAAGATGCCTGTTCCACAAAGAAAGAATCAGTTTTCTTGTGGGGCGGGCATCTTGCCCGCCCGAAAAAGGCTTATACGGGCAGAACCTAGGAAGCAGTTAATTTAAAATCTAAAATCTAAAATCTAAAATCTAAAATCTAAAATTGAATGGTTCGCGTTGCAATTATTGGATGCGGTATTGTTGGGGCTTCGATCGCCTTTGAACTAAGTCAATTTCCCGAACTGAAAGTTACTGTGTTCGACAAACAGCCGCCGGCACAAGGTTCTACAGGCGCTGCACTCGGTGTTTTGATGGGAGTTATCAGCCACAAAACTAAGGGCAGAAATTGGCAGTTGAGGGAAACCAGCCTTCAGCGCTACGAAACTTTGATTCCAGAATTGGAAGCAGTTACGGGGCGCAAAATTCCTTTTAACAAACAAGGAATTTTAATGCTTTGTTCGGAGGGAGAGGATTTAAGTAAGTGGGAAAAATTGATAGCCACTCGCCAGTCTCAAGGTTGGCAATTGGAACTTTGGGATGTGGAACGAGTGCGCGATCGCTGCCCTCATCTCTATTTAAATGATAAGATTATTGCTGCGATTTATTCGCCTCAAGACCGGCAAGTCGATCCGACGGCGCTAACTTTGGCTTTGGTTGATGCTGCTAAACTCAAAGGAGTTAATTTTGAGTTGGGAGTGGAAGTTCAAGGCATTACTGAGTTGGATTCTCCGGTGTCTCAGATTCAACTCGCATCTTCCATTGCTGTCAATCAGTCTTGTGGAACAGGCATCTTGCCTGTTGCTGAAAATTTCGATCGACTAATTGTGTGCGCTGGTTTGGGTTCTGCTGCTGTGACTGCATCGTTAAATCAGTTGGTTGACATTCGCCCGGTGTTGGGACAAGCGCTGCATTTGCTGACGCCCAATCCTGTAGGAAACCCAGATTTTAGCCCGGTAATTACTTGCGATGACGTTCACATTGTGCCTGTGGGAAATCAGGAATTTTGGGTGGGGGCGACGGTGGAGTTTTCCGAAAATGGCGGGGAAATTCAGGCGAATCCTGATATGTTGGCGCAAGTGATGGCGAGGGCGATCGCACTTTGTCCGGCCTTAGCAGAAGCTGAAATAATCAGGAAATGGTCGGGATTGCGCCCGCGGCCGGAAGGGCGGCCGGCCCCAATTATCGAGACGCTTCCCGGTAACGATCGCGTTTTGATCGCCAGCGGCCACTATCGCAACGGTGTTCTGCTGGCCCCTGCAACAGCGCGATCGATCCGAGAAATGATTTTGCAATAATTAACAAATGTTAATACAATCAAGACAGCCATTCATATCTTACATCTAAATATGTCCGAAAAACCTTTAGGTAAACCGCGCTCTTTGTGGCGAGTAATTTTGCTGTCTGGAGTCAGCTTGCTGCTATATTACGGATGGTACAAATGGATTATTCAAGAAGAATTGCGTCGCTATAACGGCAGCGGTTGGTCGGGAACTCTTTGCTTGCTTCCCTTTTTTTTAGGAGTAGCCGTCCCCCAAGCTTTGCGGATATTCGATCCTGACGTTCCCGGATGGTTTGGTTGGTTTTCCTTCCTCGGTATTGCTTGGATTTACATCGTGCAGTTCAAACTTTACAAGACAGTTAACGAATTGTACCGCCAAGAAGGAATCAAAGAACCGCTAACTGTTTGGTGGCTTTTTGTACCAGGTTTAAATTTAGTTGTCGGCTTGCGGCAAATTCACTTTTTGAGCCAGTTTTGGGCGAGAAAACAGGGAATTGAAGTTAAGGATAACTTAGCCGAAAGTATTCCTTTTCTATCAGCTAACGCCTAAATAAATTAAGCTCCAATCGCTTGGCGCTGCGAGTAAATTTCTTCTATAAGCAGGTCACGCAGTTCATCAGCAATGTCTGTGGGAGGGTTGCCTGCGAGGGCGCGTCCAATCAGCCGTTCTGCTTCCCGGAGTTGGGCACACTCAATGGCAAGTACGGCGGCGCTCCGATGCAGTATAGAACGAGTAGGCTCAAAATCCCATTCGTTTGCTACTAAATCCGCTGCCGCCCGTTCTTTCGCAAAGGCGGCTCTGGTGAGTGCAGTCACTTGGTCGATATCACCGCACTGACGGGCGAGAACTGCTCGATCGACCAGTTCCATTGCTTCGTGGTGAAGGGCTTCTACGGTCTGCATTTTTTGACGATCCGTGCTTTGGGAGTACCGAACTCAATTACAGATACATAGCCAGGAGCTACGTCATCTGAAGGGCGGATTTGTTCTAATTTTATGTTAACTCTGGCTTGAATAATGCTGTCAGAACCTTTACGAATCCCGGAGACTTCTAAGCGGGCTTTGCGCTGAAATAGCGTGCCTGGATCTTCGAGCGAACCAAGCCAAAAGTCAAAACCTAAGCCTTTACCTTTGACAGAACGTTCGATAATGGTGAGTCCAGTGAGGTGAGGCATGATGAGCGCCGCAATACCGTAGGCTCCATATTCAGTGGCAACTTCCCGATCGGCGTTGAACCGACGGATAGTATCATCGATCGCATCCCATTGAATTTGGATTTCACAGGGTTGAATCCCCTCGATTGTCAGCGTCACAGGGATAGAGTGTCCTCCCTCGTCGAGACAAACGGCGGCTGCATCTGCACAGATGGCTCCGAAGGTGAGTGACCAGCCTGGACGTTCGGGCTTGTTGTCGCGCAGGTCATTCAGGGAGAGAATTTTAATTGGGTTAATGTGGGTCATCAGAGGAGATGGCTCCGGGCGATCGCATCTCCAGAATCATAAAGCATATAGTCTTCAGTCATTTTGTTCTTTTAGCGGGTTCACCCGAATTTATGGTTGAAAACCAAAGTATTGGTAAACCCGCCCTTACCAAGCCACTCTTCACCAGAACCTATTCTGCAAATCCGCAAAAATGAGTTTGAGTTCCGGTTCGTTAACCCGCTTAATTGCTTTAGGAATACTTACCCACTGGCGCTTTCTCTTGCTAGCTTCCGGCCAAATTTCCAGAACAGCTTGCACTTCCAGTAGAAATACTCCTACCAGCCAAGTACAGCCGGACTTTTGATACTCGTAAGTTCCTAGCAAATCCGGGAACACTTTACCCAACAAACCTGCTTCTTCCCAAGCTTCCTTGGCGGCGGAATCTTGGGGAGTCATGTCAGGTTCAATTAATCCTTTGGGAATAACCCAGCGCTTGCTAGCCGAAGAAGTAATCAGCATTACTTCTATTTTTCCGTCTTCAATACGATAGGGAATTACCCCCGATTGCTCTATCAATACAGCGGTTTTTATACTCATGATTTCTGCAAAATTTATGGTTAAAAAAGCTACTGCAACTTCATCAACAGTTTACAACTCAAAAATAAAAATTGCCTTCAAATTCTCGATAATTTCCCAGTTGAGACAACAACGTGGAGAATAGAGATATTTGGCTTTTCCCCTCTGTGGAAAATAGGAAATTCCCATGCACTCCCACTGAACAATAATATTATAATAATAACCGGGCGCAATCCTCTACCGACAAGCAGATAAAAGCCGATCGACAATATCGGCCTTTACCTGCACCGGTCTGCGGTTTTACTTTACGCCTAATCCTTCTTCGCCTTAGCCTCCAAACTTTCCATCCGACTCTTCAAATCTTGATTTTCCTTTTTCACCTGGTCTAATTCCTCCCGCAACTGCTTGACCGCTGCATCAGAACCAGCATTTTTCTGCACTTTTTGCACAGCTTCATCAGCCATGCGGCGGACGCGGCCATCGGGAGTTTGGTCAGCTAAAGAACGCAAAATGCGAATTGCTTTGCGGGTTTCCATTTGTCCTAATGCCGCTACGACACATACTTGAGTCAAGAAAAACGTCTCTTTAGACAATTCTGCCAATCGCTGCAAAATCCGTTCTAAATTGATATTAGTTTGACCTGTCGAAATGGTGCCCAAAGAGCGAATTGCAGCCAAGCGCAAAGCTTGCGGAGTACCCGCAGCAGTATATTTCAAAATTAAATTCAGCGCATCTTCAGAAGTTTTCATTTGCGCCAAACCGGCGATCGCACCCGATCGCACAATCTCATTCCAGCCCTGACGTTCTTTCAGCAGGAATTTTAACTCTTTCAGTACCTGTTCCTCAGTCGGTTTTTCGTCCGGGTTAGCCGCTACAATTCCGCCCATAGCACTCGCTGCGGCTGCTTCTACGTAATAGCTGGCGTCGCCTTTATCTAAGATCGATCTCAGCGCTTTAAAAGTTTCGTGAGTTTTGATTTTACCCAGCGCCCCCACCACAGCACGGCGAACGCGAGCATCTTTATCACTCAAACCACTTACTAAACCTTCAAAAGCTTGGTCAAGTTTAATTTCAACTAACTGACTCGCGACTTCGGCGCGCACAGCCCAGAACGGCTCTTTATTGAGAACTTCTGACAGCGTTTTCACAGCTTCCAGTCCTCCCTTTTTCGCCAAAGCGTGGGCCGCGTAAATCCGGGAAACCGGGTCGGGGTCGAATTGCAACTGAGCTTTTAGTTCCGCAACTCCATACTCTAACGCAACAGTTTTTAAGTATTTATTGCCGACATCAAAACTGATAAAGGCAGGCTTTTCTTCGAGAGGGAAATAGAAGCTTTGCTCGCGTTCGTAGACTCGCACAGTGAAAGTTTTTATGTTCGCGGTTGAACGTGCAGAACTTTCATCCTCTGCCTCTTTTTCCGGCTTGTAACCGAAGCCGATCGGAATTTTCAGATCGAATACATCTTTGCTGTTGCCGCTGTCATTTTTGCTATCTTTTACCTGAGTTTGCGTTACAGTCACTTTTGCTAATTTGCTGTCGCCATCCCAGGAATAAGCAACCTTATAATCTGGATGACCGCCGCGATAAACGTACTGGTCGAACAAAAACATGAGATTGCGACCGGTAGCCTTTTCTATCGCCCTGAGCAAATCGATCGTTTCTACAGTTTTGTGAGCGTTATCCCGCACAAAAGTGTGAATTGCTTTGTAAAATAATTCGTCGCCCAACTCGGCGCGAATCATGTGATAAACGCAAGCGCCTTTTTCGTACAAATGGCGATCGTACAATTCAATGGCTTCGCGGTAAACGTGAGTAACCATCGGGCGGCGGTAGCGGGAACTATCTTCAGCTAAATAACTGCGGGCTTCATTTAACATATAGTAAGCCGCGTCTTCTTTGCCATATTCTTTATCAGTCCACAGCACCTCGGAATAAGAAGCCATGCCTTCTTTCAGCCAAGCGTGAGACCAATGTTTAATTACTACTAAATCGCCGAACCATTGGTGAGCCAATTCGTGGGCGACTAAGCTTTCAGTACCTCGATTGTCGAGGGCGGCGCGTTCGTCTAGCAAGCACCTATCTGTTAGCAAAGTTGTCGAAGTATTTTCCATGCCCCCGAAGATGAAATCATCGACGCAGACTTGAGCGTATTTGGGAAAAGGGTAAGGATAGCCAAATGCTTCCGAGAAGAATTCAATCATTCTGGGCGTTTTGCCCATGCTGCGCTTAGCGTCTGCTTCCCGGCTTCTTTCAACGTAATAATTAACTGGTTTGCCGCGCCATTCGTCTTTGATCTCGGCAAAATCTCCGACTGCTAAGGTCATTAAATACGTCGGGTGTACCTGGGTTTGCGACCAGTGATAAATCTTATCGTCGCCGTCGTTTTTTATGCTAATTAATTCGCCGTTGGAGATGGCCAAAAATTGTCGGGGAACTTGCACTCTAATTTCGGAAGTTGCCAACTGTCCGGGATAGTCGAAACAGGGAAACCAGAAGCGGGAATCTTCGTCTTCGCCTTGAGTCCAAACTTGTGTTGGTTTGTCTGGATAGTTTTTGTCCGGGCCGACGAAATAAAGGCCGCGTTGGGGTTTTTCCACCCAGTAGTCGATCGCAATAGTAATTGGTTGGTAAGCTTCTGTTGGTTCGTGCAGTTGAATTTGCAGCACTTCGCCGTCGCTGTCGAAATTTTGCTCGGTTTCGCCAACTTTTACCGATTCAATATTGAGGTTTACCGCATCTAAGGTTAATTTGTCAATGCCGCTGCGGACTGGATTGATGCGGATGCTGCAAGTGCCGCGAAAGCTTTGTTTGGGAATATTCAGCACTAAGTCGAGGAAAATATGCTCTACTTGACCGGGGCGATCCGGGTTGTAATGCGGCCGAGCACCAGGCATCTCGAAGGATTTGTGACTGTTTTCAGAATCAAAGTAAGTATTTGACATTGTGATGGCAAAGTTGTGAGTCGAGCGGCGATCGCTGGCAGCGCCGATCTGGCTGAACTGCCAGCTTATTATAGGGTAGCGCGTCCTAGCTGCTGTTGTCGCTAACTTGTTAAAAACTGGTCGATCGTTGCCGGGATGGAAAATATGATTTTTTCGCTACAATATCAGCAAGGCTCATGTCTGCAAACATCAGCCTGCAATTGAAATGGTGAGGGAAATCTGCGTCAGTAACTCAACCCTAAAGGGATTGAGCTTGTAAGAGAAATTCTTGCAAGCTGTACCGATCGGCTATCGTCTTCATTGAATGCGTTTTTTGAGTCGCGACACCCCGGAATGCCTAGCTAGTTCCTTGCTCTGTCATCTGCAATTAAACAGTTTTAAAGTCACGCTCAACAGTATTGCAGGTTCAAAAAGCTCTTAAAATAAAGGCGCGTGCTAACATTACCCCGCAAGGGAGGCTCAATTGAGCGAACCATTATGCGATCGCGGGTTGGGAAGTTTGAGATGGTAATTGTCAAGCGCGAAAGTGCATTACAAAAGTACACCAAATTGAACAACTCCAAGGCGGTAATGGGTAAAGAAAGATTCAATGCGGTTAAAATCGCTTGTGCGATCCACCCTCGCGTAGCCGAAGTGTCATTTTCCTCTCTAGGCTCAAGCCACGATCGTTTTGCACTTACTGAGATTCTTTATGACAGCTACACTATCAGTTCCCAATTCCATCGAGTCTTGGCTGGGCGACGAAGCCGAAGACTTGCTCACCCATCAAGCAAAAGTTCCTAAAGATTTGTTGCACCTGCCTGGGCCGGATTGGGTCGATCGCATTTTTGCTCAAACCGATCGATCTCCTCAAGTTTTGCGATCGCTTCAGCAACTCTATTCTAGCGGACGCTTGGCGAATACCGGCTATTTATCCATCCTGCCAGTAGACCAAGGAATCGAACACTCTGCCGCCGCTTCTTTTGCACCGAATCCCATTTACTTTGACAGCGAAAACATCATCAAACTAGCAATCTCTGCTGGCTGCAACGCTGTCGCGACAACCCTGGGAGTTTTGGGAAGCGTATCTCGCAAGTACGCGCACAAAATCCCTTTTATTGTCAAGCTCAATCACAACGAATTGCTGACTTATCCCAATCAATTCGACCAAATAATGTTTGCAACCGTCGAGCAAGCTTGGAATTTGGGAGCAACAGCAGTCGGAGCAACAATTTATTTTGGTTCCCCGGAATCGACGCGACAAATCCAAGAAGTCAGTCAAGCTTTTGCACTGGCTCACGAATACGGAATGGCGACAATTTTGTGGTGCTACCTCCGCAACGATATCTTTAAACAAGACAAAGATTATCACGTTGCGGCCGATTTGACAGGTCAAGCAAATCACTTGGGAGTGACAATTCAAGCTGACATTATCAAGCAGAAATTGCCCGAGTGCAATCACGGTTACGAAGCGGTTGCTAAAGCTAGCGGCCACAGTTACGGCAAAACCGACAAGCGCGTTTATTCGGATTTAACAACGGATCACCCGATCGATCTCACTCGCTATCAAGTTCTCAACTGTTATGCGGGAAGGATGGGTTTAATTAACTCCGGCGGTGCTTCCGGGAAAAGCGATTTTGCCGAAGCAATTCGCACGGCGGTAATCAACAAGCGCGCTGGCGGCTGCGGCTTAATTTCCGGTCGCAAAACTTTTCAGCGTCCCTTTGAAGAAGGTGTAAAATTGTTCCACGCCATCCAAGACGTTTATTTGTCGCCAGAAATCTCGATCGCCTAAAAATTCACAGTGCAGAGATTTGCCTCAATATCACAACCTAAACCTAGGGTGCGCGGGCGCGCAAATACCCCTAAACGTAGGGTGCGCCCGCGCACCTTACCTGATTTAAATTCCTTAATATAAGTTGCAACTTAGCTGTAATATTAATAGTAGCTGAAAATATATAGAGATACAGTATAGAATTTAAAAATGCCCCACAGCCTTGTTTTAAACCTGCTGCCAGTTGCACCAATTCCATCTCAGTTTTTAACCGGGCGGCATCTCCACGCTTTATTTTTGAACCTTGTGAGTGCTGTAGACAGCGATTTGAGCGCGTACCTGCACGACCAATCTCAGGAAAAAGCTTTCACTTTAAGCCCTTTCCAAGTAAGCAGAAAAGAAGCTTACAAAAGCAGCACGCCACAGCCCCAAAAGAGAGTTTTGCCTTCTGCTTCCCGCACAATTTCGCAGGCCCTACAGTGGGATTACAAGCAAGCAATTCAGGAAAATACGCCGATTTGGTGGCGAATTTCTCTGCTGGATGACGGTTTGTTCGATCGCCTAACTCAACTTTGGCAGCAACTCAATTTCGCTCGCCCTTGGCATCTGGGCCCGACAAATATATACATTACTAATATTTTGAGCGAACCGCAATCAAACCAGCCGTGGGTCAACTTTTGTACTTACGCGGAATTGTTCGATAGAGCTTCGGAAACTGAGCGCCAAATTGCTTTTAGTTTTTGCACTCCTACTAATTTTCGGCAAGGTG
Organism: Microcoleus sp. AR_TQ3_B6; assembly: GCF_036702785.1. NCBI lineage: Bacteria > Bacillati > Cyanobacteriota > Cyanophyceae > Oscillatoriales > Microcoleaceae > Microcoleus > Microcoleus sp. AR_TQ3_B6. Next base: position 29,812 of record NZ_JAUBVJ010000047.1, read on the forward strand.
TATACGATAGTGCTATGCCCACTCGTGAGAGTATTTTTGGTAGTTTAGCCAATCGCTGGAACAAGTACAGCATGATTGCGATCGAACCTACTTTCACAGAAGCTATTTTCCCCAGTTTTTTCGATATCCGAACAGAAGTTAGTACGGATTCTCGAAGTAAATTTATTGGCTGCGTCGGCCATATTAGTTACCGAATTATGGGAGATATAGCTCCTGCTATCATCAAGCAAATTAACGCTTTAGCAGATTTTGCGCTTTACAGCGGAGTCGGGCGGAAGACGCCGATGGGAATGGGAATGACGCGTCGGTTGCAGGATTTTTAATCATTCACTTTTCGGCTGAATTTCACTGACGATTTCATAAACGTCAGTGTCGGGAATTTTCGCAAACAAAGGCGTCATCTGCTTTAATATTTCCTGATAAGCTTCGCTTTGATTGGCAGTCATCTCTTCTACGCTTTCCCAAAAAATGATGGCAATACCTTTGTCTGTATTGGGCAATTGCAGCAGGTATGCTCCCTTAAAACCTGTAGCGTAAGTTGCAACGGCTTTTTCAAAAAGTTCTTCTGCAGCTTCAAATTTTCCTGGTTTAAATTCGCCAATGGCAACGTAGGCAAACTGATGTCTGAGAAAGTCAAGAAATTCTGACATATACTTTTCCTCACTTAATACCGATACCCCAAGTTATATTTTACGCGATCGCCCGCACTTTGTGAACTTCACGGTTTGTAGTTTCGCGCTCAGCCCCTGGCGGATTTATTAATTACAGGTTTCGGGCGATCGCAACTCCAACAGAAACTTTTTGAGTCAGGCGGCTGGAATTCTCTTAAATAAACTGTTAAATCCAAGATTTTAGATATAGCCTTTCTCACTAACATGAGGTACTATCTGGCATAACCGATAGGGCATAGGCCTCCGTGGATCCACGGGCATAGGGCATACCTCACCACACGATCGAACCGCTATATTTACCAGGATGGGTAGGGCCCAGCGAGTTCGATCGCTAGTACAAAAGGTAAAGCGGCTGATAGATCAAATCTTGTGTGTACTGGGAGCGCACAAGATTCCTAAAAAGGGGGCCGTAAAAAGTGGTTTTTTGCAATAACCCTCTTGAATATCTTAAAACTTACTTGCAATAATTATCACAGATAAATACCAACCAAGTAAAAAGCTAGCTCAAAAAAATGACAAAAATATTAGTAATTGAAGACAATAACTTAATGCGAGAAATCGTATTAGAAATCCTGGAATCGCGCGGTTTTGAGGCCGTCGGCGCCGAAAACGGACAAGTTGGTATCCAGTTAGCGATCGCCCAAATTCCCGATTTAATTTTGTCAGATGTCAGGATGCCCGAACAAAACGGCTTACAAGTTTTCGCAGCTTTGCGATCGCACCCTGCAACGGCCAGCATTCCGTTTATTTTTATGACAGCCTCCGACATGCAAAAAGCTCTCGCACTCAAAGCAGATGGGTATCTCAACAAGCCTTGCACCGTCGCAGAAATGCTCGGGGCGATCGCCACTCAACTAGAAAAACCGACAGTTAGCAACCCACAACATCAAAAAGTACAGGACAATTCTGCGCCATCAAATCTCGGCTTGCCCGCCAGGAATCGAAAATCTCGGTTTGAGATGGCGTCGGTTTGCTGGCAATGACACGCAAAGTAACCTTATTAAGACTTAAGTGGAGGGAATTTCAAATTGGTTCCACCCAGGGGTGGCTTAGACTGGGTATGTTGAATTTGGTTAAAAATTTATGAACGCACAACCCAAAGGCCGCCTAGTTTGGAATCACTCTACCCACCTTCCCGGTTTGATACCAATTTTAGAGCGCCTCACTCTAAAAATGGGCATTCAAACTGTCACTCCCGGCGTCATCAACAAAGTTAAAGGACACATCCCCCGCATGACATTAAGAGTGTCAGTACCCATCCGCGGGGGATTTAAAATCATCGCCAGACAGGGCAAAACCGTACAAGAAGTCTTTATATTAACCACTCTCAGTCAAGGGGACTTGGAAGAGACGATCGCCCAAACCCTAGCCAAGTGACAATTTTTCCTTAGCAAGCAAAGCCCGGGCCCTAACTGAAGTAGTTTCATCGGTTTGGGCGATTTCCTCAAGCCTGGCCAAAACGGACGCCAACCAATCCGGTTTAACAGTCGCAGCACCCGCCAAAGCTTGCAAACCCCCCCCTGCTGCGTAGCGAACCACCCATTCTGGATCTCGGGACGCTTGCAGCAGCGTTTTCACAGCACGAAGTTGAGCATCGGCAATTTGTTCTGCTGGCATCAGTTCCCAGCAAATCGTCCCCAAACCCCTAGCCGCCGCCCGCCGCACGCTCAAAGCAAAGTCATTCGCCGCTGCATCGAGCAAAATCTCCAAACCCCTGGGGTCGCCAATTCCCGCCAAAGCCCGAACAGCCCAAGCTCTCGCTCCGTAATTGTAGCCGTCAAGCTGTTCTAGAAGTGGCAGCACCGCAGCTTCTCCGATTTGAATCAGCCCGTCAACGGCGGCAACAGCGGCGCCTGGGTTGTTGTAACCGAGCACTGTAATTAAGGTAGGAATTGCTTGTTTTGACGAAGCTGCCGCCAGTTCTTTGACTGCGTTTAACAAGCCCTCGGAAGAATCTGCTTGTTCGACAGCCTGAATTAATTCTAATGCCATTTATTTGTAAGCTTTACCGTGACCATTTTAATTGTAGGTTGGGTCGATCCCGCGATCGAACTTTTTACAGCGTGGGTGAGGCGCGGCGATCTACTTGAAAAGCTTACCCTGCTCGAAGTAGGACAGTCTTGGTTAAACAGTCGAATCAGCAAAAAACTCGACTCCATACCCGCCCTAGGAGGTGTTGCGCTGTGCATCCTAACCGTCTTGGCGGTTTCGATAAAACTTAGCCCAAGCATACCGCTGCGGATCTTTTTTTAGCAGATATTCCACAACTTCCCGACGCTTCCCATTTTTAGCATTTTTGACAACCCGCTTCATTTCCGCATCCTGATCTCTGGGTGAAGCACCGCGTTTAATTGCCTCGTTAAACCAACGTTCGCCCTCTAAGAATTGACCCCGCTCAAAACAAATAGCTCCCATCAAAGTGTAAGGATGATGACTCTGAGGCTGATACTCAATAGCTTTTAGCGCACATTTTTCGGTATCATCTAGTTTATTAATATCTCGAAAAGCACCGCCCCTAGTTGTTAGCAAAGCGGACTTGAGCTTATTTTCTTTAATTTTGTCTAAGTCCAGATTTTCTGTCAGGTTCAATGCACTTCCCGGTTGCTCTGCCTTCCGCCAATGACTGCTGGCATTAGCCAAGTTCCATTTATTTCCAGTGCCTTTGTACTGCTGTTCATAAAAAAGTGCTTCGATTTTGTGGTAAGCTGTAAAAATCTTGCCCGAGAACAGTCTCTGGCCTTGATATCGGCGTTCTTCCTGCCACCCATAATAGCTATTGCTCGGTTGAGATGCTTCAAGTTTATTCTCCTCAAGCCAAGCAACATCTGTTGGTTCCAGTCGCTCTCCTTTATTCAGTTTTTGCAGAATTGCGTACAACGGACTAGAAGGTGCCCGATCTTTATAGTTCGACACATCATACTTAGACTTCAGAGCAGCAAATTCCTTTTCTTGGGCAAAAGTAATTACATCCTCACGTCCATTCTGTTTGAGCCAATCAATATCAGCCTCACTTAACTGCTCTCCCGATTTTATTTTAGACTTCAGACTAACAACATAGTTTTCAATAGCAAAAGTAATTACATCATCACGTCCATTCTGTTTCACCCAATCAATATCAGCCTCACTCAACGGCTCTCCCGATTGAATTTTGGACTTGAGACTAGCAGCATATTTGTCAAGCGCAAGAGTAATTGTCTCGGTCAGTTTACGCTTTTTCAGAAAGTTAATATCCGGCTCACCTAGCTGACTTTCTAAATCAATTTTTTTGAGAACTTTATACAGATGGCTAGAGAGGGATGAATCCTCATAAGTAGTAGCTTTATACTTAACTTTCAGTTCAGCAAAGTGCCGTGTTTGTTCAATCTCCAAAACCATGCTAAGCGTTTCCCTCAGTTGATGCTCTTGCAGCCAGTTAAGTTCTGACTCGCTCAACTGCATATCTGCATCCAGGTTTTTCAGGATTTGATACAACGGACTAGAGACAGATGTTTCTGCGTATTCACTAGCTTTGTACTTATCCTTGAGTTGGGCAAATTCAGCTTCCCGTCCAGCTTTTTGTTGCCAAAAAATTTCTAGAGTATCCATCAGTTGGTTGTTGAACAGCCAGTTAGCCTCTACATCACTTAATATTTGTCGTGCATCCAGTTGCTTGAGAATTTGATACAAGGGGCTATCAAGTGAACAATCTGGATATTCAGTTGCTTGGTACTTAGCCTTTAGTGCAGCAAATCGCGCCATCTCTTGAACGACAGCAACTGTTTCAGTAAGCCCCTGTTCTTTAAGATATTTAACTTCTAAGTCAGTTAGCTGATTTTCTGAGTCAAGTTTCCAAAGGATAGGATACAAAGGACTCGATATCCCAAACTCGCGAGGTCTGGTTACTTTAAATTTAGACTTGAGTTGAGAAAATTCAGCAGCTAATTTTTTTGGTTCTTCCTCCTTACGTTGTAGCTCTTGCTCGATAGCTTTTCTTGTTTCCAAAAGCTCATGCTCTTGTAACCACTTCCGCTCAAATTTACTAATTTCAAATCCTAAATCAGCTTTTCGCAGAATGAGATACAGAAGACTAGAGGGAGATGAATCTTCATATTTTGTTGCTTGATACTTGGACTTCAGCACTGCAAAATGTTGCACCTGGACTTCAAAAGCGTCGTTGCTCATGGTGAATCCCCCGATTTATACTTCTAGCCGCTACACAACCATCTCCCAGCATTCCGCGATCGCCCGGAGTCAAAACCCAAACTTTTTTAACTGAGAACTAATCCAGATAATAATACTATTTTAACACTCTCGTTTTCGCCAACTACAGCTACCACCCTCAGTATTTTCACTGAAATTTATAAAAATTAGTACCTAAAGCCTCGTTTCTTATTCCCTCAAATAATCTGCCATATATTCACCCGGATAAAAGCGAGACAATAGCAGTTCTCAACTCCATGAAATACAGATATGCGGTAGGGAAATAGCATGGCGCTGTGTCCTGAAAAGTGTTGTATCCTGAAAAGTGCTGTTTCCTGAATTTACGCGAGAAAATTGAGCATCGCTACAGCAATTCTATTTCAGTTATGAACTAATTTTTTTAAAGCAAACTATCCATTAAATTCATAACTTGGATAGCTTCATCTGACAAAGATAGAGATTCTTGTTGATTGAGGTGATGCTCCAAAATTCCTTTGAGCGCAATCAATTTTATGCTATTTTCTGCTAAAGTCTCAGAAATAGCTTGCGCTCCCGGCAAATAGCCGATCGCCCCCAAGTCCATCAAAGCCGATCGCCTCAACTGCAAATTATCCCCCTTCAAAGCGCTTACCAACCGCTCTCCGTAAACCCCCTCACCAGTTAACTGATACATCGCCCGCGCCGCAGCGTACTGCACCCGCTCCACAGAATGTTCTAAAAAAGGTGAAATTAGCGGTATTGCTTCCGTCGCTTGCAGGGTTCCCAAAGCTTCAATTACCGAGTCGTAAGGTTGCAGAAGGTGCGATTTTCCTGGCACTCGCACAGCCGCCGCTACACCCCCATCCAATAGCTTCATTAGCGGCCCAATAGAATCGATCTCGCCCAGCATTTCTAGAGCTTGAGCCGCCGCTTCCCGCACGTAATAATCGGCGCATTCCAAACAGCGAATCAGGGCCGGCAAGGCTTGTTTTTCGCCCAATTTACCCAGGGCCCGAGCCGCATTTCGCAATAGGGAATAGTCACCGATTTTTGTTTGTTCTGATTCTTCTTGCAATGCGGCAATTAAAGCTGCAATAGCTGCCGGTTCCTTGACTCTAAATCTACCAATCCACCAAGCAGCATAATACCGGAGACTGTAATCTTGGGAGTGCAAATTTGCGATCGCCTGTTCAACAGTTAAAGACTCGCCCTCAGCTACACCAGGCGGCGGTGAGTCGGATTCGTAATAATCCATAGTTATTAGTTATTAGTTATTAGTTATTCGGCCATTTCAATCGCTGCTACACAGATACAGCAAATTCCACGTTAATCAAGTACACCCGTCAAGCGCGAGCTTACGGGAAACGGCACGGCGCCGTGTCCTCTATCGAAAGCTATGTACCTCACTTACCTAAAAAATGCTGTAAATCCTGCAAGGCAAGGGTTAGGGAAACTCGGCGATTAAAATCGCTACTAAACAGACAAAACCCGCCTGCGCGGGTTGCATTAACTCTTAGTCCGCTTGGAGTGGACGAAAGTTTGACTCTTAAGCGATTTCCATCGCCCTTTTTAGCTTGACTCTTAAGCGATTTTCATCGCCCCTGCAACTAAACTATTGGTGCTCTCCCGATGATTCATGGGATGATTCTGCACCCGCGTTCAAAGGATGAATGCTGACAATTTTCCCGCCCATGCGAGTAATCCGCTGCATTTCTTGATTCATCCGATTGTAAGGCACGGTGATAAATGTACTCGCGCTCGAGCGAATCGAATAATCAACATTATTTGTTTCATCGCTTTGGCGCAAGCCCACAACTTCATACCGAAAGCAGCGACCAGCAGAAGCTGTATTGCCACTTTTTCCAGCTACAATTTGACCCAACATAAGCTTCTTGGTAATTGGTAATTTTGACTGTTGACTGTTGACTGTTGACTGTTGACTGTTGAGTAAAAGCTAGTAACTACCAACTGCCAACTGCCAACTGCCAACTGCCAACTGCCCACTGACTAAATTGGAGTAATGCTAGCGATTTTCGCGCCCATGCGTTGAAATTTCTGCATTTGCGAGGACAACTCCTCAACAGGCACGATGAAAGCCTTGCTGCTGCGGCGCACGCTGGGATAGCCGCCCGTGCGAATGCCCGAAACTTCCACGCGCACCAGTCGCCCTTCTTTGCCGTAAGCTGCCGCGCCGCCGAAAGTGCTGGCGGGAGTTACGTTTCTGGCCGAAGGCCGATATGCCCAACCTTCGTTACCGCCAGAAGGCCCAACTACAGCCGTAGCGCTGTTAGTGCCGAGCTCGACTGCTAAGCGAGAGTTCTTGCCTTCTAGTTGAGATGTATCGCTGTTTGCATAGCCGCGATACAGGCGAAACATCCGGGTAAAACCAACGGTTTTTTGACCGCGCTGGGTGTTAAAGCCGCGGTAGTAAGGCACGATACTGTCGCCGAAGCTTTCTTGATACTCTACTGAATCGATGTAAGAATCAATATCAGCGTCGTAGCCTTGTGTTTGGTACAAATCTAAGTGATAAACTACTTCAGATTCGTCGTAGGGAGCGCGACCGAGCAAGTGTTTGTAGTTTAGTTCGATCGTCCGAGTTTGGAAACTGTTGTAGAAAAACTTGGTTTTGTACAGTTCTGACTTAGCTACAGCGCGTACAAATTCTCGTACCGTCAAACTGCCGTCTCGCAGCAAAGACTCGGAACTTGTAAGTCGCTCGGATTTCATTAAGTAGTCGTTGCCCAGCACCTGACGGTAAACCGCACGAATCACAGTTTCAACGTCGTCTTTGCTGTAGTTCGGGCGCAATTCTACCGTCGGCGCATCGCTCAATGCGGATGTTCCCAGTCTGGACGCTGCTGTTGTAATTGCCACCAGATTTTCTCCTAAATTAATAACAAAAGTTTAAAGCTTTGTTGCACTTGAGATTTTTACGACTAAGGCTAATATGTCTCAAACTATGGTGCTCCGTGCGCACCTGCTCAAAGTAGGGTGCGCACGGAGCACCTTACCTATACACATAAAATTGAAGAATTTTTTAGCCTTAGTCCTACTTTGCTAAAGACGTTTCAAAAAAACGTCAATACACAAACTTTAAGCTGTGGTAATACTTACCACTTTGCCGCCACCTTTGTTGATTTGCTGCCAGCGGCTCGAAAGTTGCTCGTAAGGCACGAGATATTCGGTAGTAGTCGGCCGCACTTGCGGCGAAAACTTAGCCGAACCTTGCATTGCGGTGACTCGGTAGAGTTGGCCGCGAGAACCACCGGAAGTCCCCCCAAGGGCTTGGACGGTGGAGGCCGTGTATATCGGCGAAGCCATATTTCTCGCTACTTCCCCAGTCAGCCGGGCTTGGGTTTGGTTTTGCGATCGATCGCTAGAAGCAAAACCCCGGTACAGTTGAAACATCCGGTTAAAACCGACGGTTTTTTGATTTCTTTGAGCCGCGAAACCGCCATAGTAAGGCACTACACTTTCGCCAAAATTTTCTTGATCCTCAACTGAGTCAATGCAAGAATTGATTTCAGCTTCGTAGCCTTCGGCATTAGACAAATCAACGTGGAAAGCAATTTCCGACTCGTGCTAGGGAGCGCGGTTCAACAAATGCTTGTAATTAAGCTCGATCAACCGCGTTTGCGAGTTCGGATCAAAAAACTTTTTCCGATAGGTTTCGGAATGTGCAATTGACCGCACAAAATCTTTCACTGAAATCTGCCCCGAGGCGGCCGCAGAGATTCAGCACTGGTAAGTCGTTCGCTCGACATTAAATACTCGTTGCCGAAAACTTGGCTTTAATCGGCGCGAATTACTGCTTTCGCATCGTCTTGCGTGCTTTGGGGACGCAGTTCTCACCGTCCCGCTTCTTCAAATGCTTTTATTCCCAACCGTTCTGCTGCACTCAATCCCCCCCATTTTCGCTTCTTCCTTGTTTGCTTTAAAAACGGATTAACTGATTTAAAAAATTATTTGGAAAACTCGGCTTCGATCGCAGATGCCCGGAACTCTAAACAACCGCTAACACTCAAGCTAACAGTAGCTTAGAATTCCGGGCATCACGCAAATCTAGCTTAGAGCGTTGATTGCGTAGTCGATGTAGGAATTCGCTTCAGTTGCAGCGTCGCCACTGAGACCGTGGTTGCTCTTGATGTACTTGAGGGCTTCAACGTACCAGCTAGGAGACAATTCAAATGTCCGGTTGATTTCGTCAACACCTGCAATCAGGTACTCGTCCATCGGACCGGTGCCGCCTGCAACTAAGCAGTAGGTTACCATCCGCAGGTAGTAGCCGATGTCGCGAGAGCACTTGGCTTTACCGGTTGGGGTAGAAGCGTAGTTCGGGCCTTGCATTTGTTGGGTGTACGGGAATTTGTTGTACACAGCTTGAGCTGCACCGTCGATCAAGCGCTGAGAATTGGCTGTCAACGACTTGGCTGCCTCCAAACCTGCTGCTGCTTGGCGGAAGCGGCCGAAGGCGACTTGGAGTTCAGTGCTGCTCAGGAAGCGGCCTTGAGAATCGGCTGCGGTTACTGCTTCAGTCAAAGGGGTTTTCATTGTTCTGGTGTCTCCCTAATGTTTTGTGGTTTTTCTACAAAAATGATTGTTTGCAAAAATGCGATGCTCGCTTCTTTACAACCGATATTGGTTTGGCTATTTTTAGCCGACTGCACTGGCTGCGCGGTCGAAGTAGCTGCCGATTTCAGACATCAGCGAGCTGCAATCACCACGGGTAACACCGTTGGGGTCGTTAGCGATCGCGATTGCTGCTTCCTTCATTTTTTGCACGCCTGCTGCAACCGAGCCACCTGGAACTCCCAGAGCTTGGTAGGTTTCACGCAGACCGTTCAAGCAGCGGTCGTCCAAAACGCTAGCGTCGCCTGCAAATGTTGCGTAGGTCACGTAGCGCAAGATGATTTCCATATCGCGCAAGCAAGCTGCCATGCGGCGGTTGGTGTACGCATTGCCACCAGGAGCGATCAGTTGTGGCTGTTCGGCGAACAGGGCGCGAGCTGCATTGGCCACGATTGTGGATGAGTTGCTAGTGATGCGGTTTACTGCGTCAATCCGCTTGTTGGCCTCGGAAACCATGCTGCTGAGAGCATCTAGTTGGCCCGTAGCTATAAATTCGCCGCGAGCGTCAGACTGGGAAATCACTTTTGTAAAGGCGTCAAACATGAAAGAACTCTCCTACTTGAGTTAATTGAGTTTGGTTGCGGTATAAAACCGTTAAGTTAAATTTGTTCAGGCTGCTAGAGCCTGCAAGGGTTGAAATTTGGTGCCAGATCATCTGCTGGTTCGATCGATCTCTCCCTTTCCGCTACCTGCACTATTGTTACATTGCAACGGACGTTTAAGAAACCTTAGAAATTTTTACATCTTTTATGAGATGCGACAAACCTTGTCAATCAGCGTTTTTGTTAACTTTGACCTGGCGTTTCAACCCTCATGATAATCTTTATACAATGCTCGTCCGTCTTTGTTTATTACAATTTATTACAAAAACTTATCTCTCTAAGAAGGTAAATATCTGGGGGGGAATTGCGGGCACATCTCCTCCCTAGGGTAGATGCGGAGTTGCAACATAAAAAGCAGAGTTTGCTTTTGTTGCCCCAGCAGTGGCGATGGAACCACCCCGAACCTTCCCGTGAACCGATCGCCTTTGTTGGCTTTCTTTGTCCAAGCCCAATTGTTAAGAACGGTTAATTGACACTCCCCGTCCTATAAAGACGGGGATTCTTTCGTCATAGGGAGCGCAACCGCTTTACCCTCGGAAAGCATCACAGGCGGTATGCCCTACGGCTGCAAGTCCTCTAATTAAGACGAATTGTGCTGCTGCAACATCTCTATCTGTTTGATAGCCGCAATGTTCGCATGAATGAACTCGCTCGGACAGCTCCTTTTTGCCCGTTTCTGTTAAACAATTCGGGCAGATTTGGCTGGTTTTTCTGGCATCAACCTTCAGGAAAAATATTCCACGTTTAAAACAGCATTGTTCGAGGATCTGGAAGAATTGACCCCATCCAGCGTCCAAACAGTGTTTGCCAAGAATCCCGCGCGCCAATCCAATCAAGTTTAATTTCTCAACGAATATCGTACCTGCGGTATCGCACAATTCATGAGCTAATTTCCAATAACAATCCTTGCGGATATTAGCGATTTTTTCATGCAACCTACTCACTTTATTTTGCGCTTTTTTGCGGTTTGCCGAGCCTTTTACCTTTCTTGATACTCGTTTTTGCAGCAATCTAAGCTGGCGTGGGAGCGTCTTAAAAAATCGTGGATTTGGGTACGTTTTACCGCTGGAAGTTGCTAAAAAATGAATAATTCCGACATCAATTCCCAGGAAGGAACCGTGGGCATTGCCTGCGGTATATTGACATCCCATTGCACGGTTAGCATTACGAACCAGCAACTCGATCTCCTTACAATTCGAGCTTGTTTGAGCGTCGCACCGTCCGGGATGGGGCGAGATTGATGGAATTTAACACTACCGATAACAGGCAACTTTACCTGGGAATTTTCTATCGCCCCAACACCCATTTGTGGAAATACAAAAGAACGCATAGTCCCGACTTTTTTATAACGGGGGAAGCCGTGTCCTTGTTCCCACATACTGACAAATGCTCTTTCCAAGCGGCGAAAGTTTGTTGCAATACTTGCGACTGAACTTGCTTTAGTTGGGGGCTGCTTCTTCGATATGCAGTTAGCGCCTTACATTGACTTGAATATGTCGGCCTGGGTGCATCTGCTGGAATAATGTATTCCGAGTGGAGGGAACAAGCGTCAATCCGACAACTGCGAGACTTATACCAGTCTTTACGCTCTCTCAAGGCATAATTATAGACACGGCGACATAGCTCCAACCAATCTGAGAAAATAGCAACCTGTGCTGTTGTTGGTTTTAACTTGAACTCGAATGTCAGATTACACACTTGCATCACGTCCTTATTTCATTCTACACTACTTTTACGATTCGCTAGGACACTTTGTAAAGCAGTCCTAGAGGTCACGCTCGCGTGTCGAAGTGAAGGACGGGGCTTTAAACCCAATTTTCTGTGTAATAGCCGAAAGAATTGCTAATTTTTAGTAGTAAGGTGGATAAGTGCTATCAGCGGTAAGTCTACAAACGGCGCGATCGAGCCGCCAGACGCATTAAAGTTAAAAGCTTTTTGCTTCCCCGGCATCGAAGCGCCCTCTCACGAGTCGCAAGTTAAACAGTTTTTTATTCCGAACTCAAAACTTAAAACTCTCTCACTGTAATCAGCCAGATGGATCGGCTGTAGCTGTCCGGCCGCAACCACCTTTATGCCCCATGCTCGATCGTAATTTATGTCTTCAAATTCTCCCTCTTCTTGGCACACCGTAGCAATTGACAAAACTCTCCAGCAGCTAAGCAGCAACAAAAACGCTGGCTTGAGCAGCCAACAGGTGTCAGAACGCTTGCAGCAATACGGCCCCAACGAACTAGAAGAAACAGGAGGCCGCAGTCCGTGGTCGATTTTTGTCGATCAGTTCACCAACATCATGTTGTTGATGCTGATTGGTGTGGCCGTGATTTCGGCTTTCTTGGACATCAGGTCGAATACTTTTCCCAAAGATGCGATCGCCATTTTTTCGATCGTCATACTCAACGGCATTCTCGGCTTTTTCCAAGAGCAAAGTGCTGAAAAAGCCCTCGCAGCCCTCAAAAACCTCGCTTCCCCCCTAGTCAGAGTCCTGCGGGACGGCAAAACTTCGGACATAGCAGCCAAGGAACTCGTACCCGGAGACGTGATGCTGTTAGAGGCTGGGGTAAAAATTGCAGCAGACGGACGCTTGATCGAATCTTCCAACTTGCAAGTCAGAGAATCTGCTTTGACGGGAGAAGCTTTAGCAGTTACCAAGCAAGCAGAGCTAGAACTTCCCGAAGATGCTTCCTTGGGCGATAGACTCAACCTGATTTTTCAGGGCACAGAAGTTGTTCAGGGACGAGCAAAGGCGATCGTTACCAACACTGGAATGCAAACTGAACTGGGCAAAATTGCCACCATGCTTCAGTCAGTAGAAAGCGAACCGACTCCCCTGCAACAGCGGATGAGCCAGTTGGGAAATGTTCTAGTCTCCGGAGCCCTAAGCTTAGTCGCAATTGTCGTCATCGGCGGCATGATTACCTTCCAAAACGGCAGCATCGGGTTCGATACCAGCAGGTGGGAAGAGTTGTTAGAAGTTTCTCTCAGCATGGCTGTGGCTGTGGTTCCCGAAGGACTCGCAGCAGTCGTGACAGTCACTCTAGCACTCGGAACTAGGCGGATGGTGAAGCGAAACGCCCTGATTCGCAAACTGCCGGCCGTAGAAACTTTGGGATCGGTTACTACCATTTGTTCTGACAAAACAGGTACCCTGACTCAAAATAAAATGGTAGTTCAGCTAGTGTCTACGGGCGACTGCACAGTCGCCGTCACAGGCGAGGGCTATGCCCCGATCGGAGATTTTACCGATCGCCATACATCGACCAAAATTAATAATTTAGAGGAATATCCAGAACTCGAATCTTTATTAATTGCCTGTGCAGTTTGCAACGACGCAGTGTTGCAACAAGAACAGCAAGAATGGCAGATTTTAGGCGACCCCACAGAAGGAGCTCTGCTGTGTGTAGCGGCAAAAGCAGGGATTTATAAGGAAAAACAGTCTCAATTGCTGCAGCGGACGGCGGAGTTTCCTTTTTCTTCCGAACGCAAGCGCATGAGCGTGATTTGCGAAGTACCCGGCAGATCGGGACATTCGGGATTTCCAGCAGAAACAGGACAGCAGCCGAATTATTTGATGCTGACCAAAGGTTCTCCAGAGTTGACCTTGGAACGCTGCAAAGGCATTATAGTCGGCGATCGAGTACAACCTTTAACCCAGGAAATGCGCGATCGCATCCTCGCCGAAAACAACAACATGGCAAGCGGCGGTTTGCGAGTCCTCGGGTTTGCGTACAAACTCTGGGAAAACCTGCCGCCGTCCGGTTCTGAGGAAACCAGCGAACAAGACATGATTTGGCTGGGACTCGTCAGTATGCTGGACGCCCCGCGCCCGGAAGTGCGGGAAGCAGTGGTGAAGTGCCGCAATGCAGGCATTCGAGTGGTGATGATTACAGGAGACCACCAGTTGACAGCAAAAGCGATCGCCTACGATTTAGGTATTGCAACAGAGGGCGATCGAGTTCTCACCGGTCAAGAATTAGAAAAGCTCAGCCAAGAAGAACTCAAGCAGCAAGTCGAACAGGTTAGCGTTTACGCCCGCGTCTCCCCAGAACACAAATTGCGGATTGTCCAAGCTTTGCAAAGTTGGGGCAAATTTGTCGCAATGACCGGCGACGGCGTTAACGACGCCCCCGCCTTGAAACAAGCCGATATCGGCATCGCAATGGGCATTACCGGCACCGATGTCAGCAAAGAAGCTAGCGATATGGTGCTCCTCGACGACAACTTCGCAACTATTGTCGCCGCCGCTGAAGAAGGGCGAGTGGTTTATAGCAATATTCGCCGCTTTATTAAGTACATTTTGGGCAGCAACATCGGCGAAGTTTTGACAATTGCGGCCGCACCTTTAATGGGTTTGGGAGGAGTGCCGCTGACGCCGCTGCAAATTTTGTGGATGAACTTAGTAACAGACGGCGTTCCCGCTTTGGCCTTGGCCGTGGAACCGGCGGAACCGAACGTGATGAAAAGACCTCCTTTCAGTCCGCGAGAAAGTATTTTTGCGCGGGGTTTGGGTTCTTACATGATTCGGATCGGGATTATTTTTGCAATTTTGACGATCGCGATGATGTCCTGGGCTTACGGATATACTCACACTCCCGGACACGGCGATCCAGATGCTTGGAAAACAATGGTGTTTACAACTCTTTGTTTGGCGCAAATGGGTCACGCGATCGCAATTCGGTCTAACACTCAGCTAACTATCGAGTTAAATCCCTTGAGTAATGTTTTTGTTTGGGGAGCTGTGATTGTGACTACTATTCTGCAATTGATGCTGATTTACGTTCCGCCGCTGAGAGATTTTTTCGGCACTCATTATTTAACGGGGTTGGAGTTGCTGGTTTGCTTCGGTTTCAGCGCTCTGATGTTTGTCTGGATTGAAATGGAAAAACTGTTCTTGCGCTTTTACAAATCTAGAAAATAGTGTTAAGGGCTGACACATACTGAGCGAGGTTTCATTATTAGCTAGATTCCTCGCATTTGGGACTATTCTTTATTCACATCCGCCAGGGGTTTCAACCCCCTGGCTCACAGCCAAAGTCATCGCTATGAAGACTCAATAGGTTGTGTCAAAATTAAACAATTATTAATTCGTTATAATGTGATTGCGATCGCAGCGCTCGGCGAAAATCGCGATCGTAAAGGAGCTCGGTTGCCAACCTGTAAGGTGCGCCCGGTCGTTCACCCGCTCGATGACTGTATTACTAATTACCAATTACCAATTAGCAATTACTAATATTATGTATTTGAAAACGCTGCACCTACGGCAGTTTCGCAACTACTTCGATCAAAAGGTAGCCTTTGACGCTCCCAAAACCATTTTAGTAGGAAATAACGCTCAAGGAAAATCTAACTTGTTAGAAGCGGTAGAGTTGCTTTCCACATTAAAAAGTCATAGGGTAGGGCGCGATCGCGATTTAATACTCAACTCAAAGCCGATCGGGCAAATTGATGCTACACTCGAACGCCAAACCGGACCGATCGACTTAGCTTTAACTCTTCGCTCTGGGGGGCGTCGGACACTGAAGCTCAACGGTGAACCGCTGCGTCGCCATTTAGACTTTTTGAGCGTCTTAAATGTAGTGCAATTTTCTTGTTTGGATTTGGACTTAGTGCGCGGCGGACCCGAAGGAAGGCGCAATTGGATCGATCGCCTAGTCATCCAGTTAGAACCGATTTACGCTCACATTTTGCAGCAGTACAACCAAATTTTGCGCCAGCGAAACGCTCTGTTGAAACGTTCTAAAGAAATCAGGAAAGCGGAATTTTCCCAAAGTTTTGAGAAAATGCAATTCCTGGCACCCGAAAGTCCGGAACCGGAAAATAAAGAAAACTTACCAACTCCCAACTCCCAATTCCCCATTCCCAGTTCAGAATTAGCTTTGTGGGACGCGCAGTTGGCGACAGCGGGGGCTCGCGTCATCCGCAGGCGCGATCGAATTTTGGAGCGATTGATGCCTTTAGCTCGCAAATGGCACCATTCAATTAGCGGTTCTGCAGAAGTTTTAGATGTGAAATACGATGCTAATATTGAAGTAGGTCCGCAATTAATCGCTAAAGACAATCTCGAAGGAGTGCGGCAAGCATTTTTAGAGAAAATTCAAAAAAGGGCGATCGCAGAACAGTTTCAAGGAACTACTTTAGTCGGACCCCACCGCGACGATATTACATTTACAATTAACAGTACCCCAGCTCGTCAATACGCCTCCCAAGGCCAGCAGCGAACTCTGGTATTAGCATTAAAATTAGCGGAATTGCAGCTTATTGAAGAAGTCGTCGGCGAAGCGCCTTTACTGTTGCTCGACGACGTACTTGCAGAACTCGATCTTAGCCGCCAAAATCAGCTTTTAGAAACAATTCAAGAAAGATTTCAAACTCTGATTACTACGACTCATTTAGGCGCTTTTGACACTCAGTGGCTGCGACAAACCCAAATACTCTCCGTCGTTGCTGGACAAATCAATCGATTTTAGATTTGAGATTTTAGATTTTGGATTGACAAATTTTCTGTTTCATGGTATTGGTGCAAAATTTTTGAAAAATTGGCATTATTAGATCAATTCGAGATAGGATAAAGGTTAATTTTCATTGCAGCTTTCGCTTCCATTTTTCTAACCCTTATGAAGCATTACATTTCCCGTCTGTTAGCCCTGGTATTAGTTGTTGTCATCGGCATAGCGGGCTGTACCAATGTTCCGGCCACTCTCAGTGGAGATTATGGTCAAGACACATTAGCATTAGTGAACAGCTTGAGAACAGCGCTCACTTTGCCAGAAGGCACGCCGGAAAAAGCCGCGGCTCAAGCCGATGCTCGTACCAAAATCAACGATTTTTCTGCTGCATACCGCCGCGATCCCGGTCTTACCAAGCTGGCATCTTTCACGACAATGCGCACCGCATTAAACTCTTTGGCAGGACATTACAGTTCCTATCCAAACCGTCCCGTTCCTGAAAAGTTGAAAAAGCGTCTTGAGGCAGAATTTCAGCAGGTAGAAGCTGCTCTCAAAAGAGGATCTTAATCTCAAAATTTAGGATAAAGGATAAATTTTAATAATTCATCTTTCATCCTTGATATTTGAGTGTTAACAATTTTTAGTAGAAATATCAACTGCTTTTAGCGCCCACTGTACCCAGGCGCTTTTTTCAGCAGCATTTAGTGAAAAATTGAACTGGATATGAGATCGAATCCGGGCTTTTTACCCCCTTTATTTTTGAGTCCGCGAAGGCGCGCGGCTGCGCGCCAATACTTAGTTAGACGGACGAAAGTTTGTATAGCATAGCAGCGGTTTCAACCGCCGAGTATTATCTTGGCCGCCCTTATTCGATCTAAATAGCAGCCAGACAGAATTTGCATTGTGCGATCGACTTGTGGCATAACTAGGTCAACCGAAAAAAGTAGAAAATTGGTAGCTGCTTGTTGAGCGATCTCGGCAAAATGCGATCGCCACCCAATTTAAACCAGAAAACCCCATTCAACTCTCCCATGAAAATTGCACCAACTCGCATCGCGAATTTTCAACACCAGCGACGCTTTTTAAGTGCGGTAACTGCTGTTTTAACCAGTAGCTTCATCAGCCAGCTTGTGTGGCCGTTTATCGAAACTCAACCAGCTTTTGGCGCAACATCAGCCTATTGCCAATTATCCAAAGAACAGGTAAATCAAAAAGAAGACTTGCGCCGCGCCGCCCTGTCAGGAAAACGGGAATCTCAGCAAGCATATTTTGCTGTTTTGAGCAAACACGCGCGGGAAATAGCTCAATGCCGCCAAAGAACTTGGCCCGGAACCCAAGCAATGTGGCTGCGTTTGTATCCCTGCGATGTCAGACCCGGAGAAATCGATCGGGTATTAGACAAAGTTGTGAATAAAGGCTACAACCAAGTCTATATAGAAACATTTTATGACGGTCAAGTGCTGCTACCAGTCGCAGACAATCCTACCGCTTGGCCTTCTGTTGTGAGAAATCGCGGCTACGAGAAATACGACTTGTTAGAAAAGGCGATCGCCAAAGGCAAACAACGAGGTTTAAAAGTATACGCCTGGTTGTTTACCATGAACTTTGGCTATACATATTCTCAGCGTCCCGACAGACAGCAAGCCCTCGCTATCAACGGTAAAAATCAGACAACTTTAACAGTAGTTCAAGACCCAGGAATTAACGATGAATTCGCAGAAGTTCCGGGCAATCAAGCCTTTATCGACCCCTACAGTCCGCAAGCGAGGCAAGACTATAGTTTGTTAGTAAATCAAATAGTCAAGCGCAAGCCCCAAGGAATGTTATTCGACTACATTCGCTATCTACGGGGCGTCGGGCCTGCTTCGGTTGCTACCAAAGTTCAAGACTTGTGGATTTACGGCCCAGCATCGCAGCAAGTTCTTTTGCAGCGGGCTAACAATCAGCAAGGGCGAGATTTAATTCAGCGATATTTGACTAAGGGATTTATCAATCCTAATGACGTTCAAGCAGTAGTCAAACAGTATCCAACTGAGAAAGAACCTCTTTGGCAGGGGCGAACTCCGCGACCGATACCGATAGCAACTCCAGCTTCTAGAAGGGAGAATGCCGTATCCAGATCGGCCTCAACAACTCCCGCTACTAACAAGCCCAACGCTGCACGTCCAACACCAAAACCGACACCGCCACTTCCCGATACCGGCATTCTACAAAAAGACCTATGGACACTGAGCGTTGCTCACGCAGTCCAAGGGATTTTAGATTTTTTGGGAATAGCAATTCAACCAGCTCAAAGGATGGGAATTCCTGTAGGAGCGGTGTTTTTTCCCAACGGAAATCAAACGATAAATCAAGGGGGATTTGATTCGAGATTGCAGCCTTGGGACAAGTTTCCGGCGGCTGTGGAATTCCACGCCATGTCTTACGGAAATTGCGGGGATGTAAGCTGCATTGTGCCACAGGTGCAGCGGACAGTGAGTTTAGCGCCTGCGGGAGCAAAAATCATTCCTGCCATTGCTGGAGATTGGGGAAAACCTCTGAAAAATCGGCCGTCATTGGAGATTCAAATGCAGGCAATTCGCTCTGCGACGCCGCAAATTAATGCGGTGAGTCATTTTGCTTTTGGGTGGCAAGAACCCGAGGATGAAAGGGCACGGCAAACTTGCCGGTTGTAGATAAGCTGTAGGTTGTAGAGATGCGGTTCGTGGCGTCTCTACAAGAGAGAATTTGTGCGATAATATTTGAGAATGTTCTTATCTGCTAGGCTCGTCATCCAAGTTTAAATAGGACAATACCGAATCGCAATAAATGTTAGTACAAAGGAGTATTTCCTATGGTAGCTCAGCCTGAACCCTACAACCAAGTCTCTAACGAAGATACGACGCTTGATGAACTAAATTTGATGCAAGAGGAAGAAGATAATGATGCTGAACCTTATCAAACAGACAAATTGATATACGATCCTGATGAAATTAATATTTTCACCAGAGAACCAACCATCGAGCAACTTCTAAGAAGAATCAATGAGGAAGCTCTTGACTTAGCACCGGACTTTCAGCGCCATGCAAACATCTGGAAAGATGACGCTAAAAGTAGACTGATTGAGTCGCTCCTGATTCGGATTCCATTACCAGCTTTTTATATAGATGCAACTGATGAAGATAAATGGTTAGTTGTGGATGGATTGCAACGGCTATCTGCTCTCAAGCAATTTATGAGCGATAAAACACTTAGGTTATGCGGACTAGAATACTTAACCAATTTAGAAGGTAAAAGTTATGATGAAATTGAACGCAGATACCAGCGTCGAATAGAGGAAACTCAGGTTACAGTTTATTTGATTGAAAAAGGTACACCTCCTGAAGTTAAATATAACATTTTTAAACGGATTAATACAGGGGGATTGCCAATGACTCCCCAAGAGCTCCGCCATGCTCTCAACCCCGGTAAGGCAACAAAGTTTTTAGCTCAACTTGCTACATCTAATGAATTCCAGCAAGTCACTAAGCTGAGTAAGTTGCGTAAAATGCGGATGGACGATCGGGAATTTATACTCGGTTTTTTAGCCTTTACGCTTACATCTTATAAAAATTCTCAAGCTGAAAAGAGAAATCTATTTTTAAGTAAAGCATTATCTAAGGTTAATAATATGTCTGAACAGGAATTACAAGTAATAGAAAATAATTTCACAAAAGCTATGATTGCAGCATGGCAAATTTTTGGGAAAAATGCCTTTCGTAAAATCTCCCAACACCAAACAAAAATGTTTCCAATTAATAAAGCTTTGTTTGAAGTTTGGTCTGTTAATCTCAGTTTACTTAGTGACGAGCAACTTAATATATTGAAGCAGCACAAAGAGCAATTGATTGAAAAATTTAGAAAATATGTAGATAGCGATCGAGAGTTTCTAGCTTCTATCTCTCAGGCAGCGGAAAAAATAGAGTACAGATTTAAGATAATTGAAAAAATAATTCAGGAGGTTCTGGCATGATTACTTCGCTGCAGTTGAACAACTTCAAACCTTTTGCAAAGCAGTTATTGGAATTCAAAAAACTCACGTTATTTTCCGGATTAAACAGCACTGGCAAATCTTCTGTTATGCAATCGTTCCTGCTGCTGCGACAATCTTACCAACAGGGTTTACTGCCAGGAATAGGGTTGGCCCTTAATGGCGATTTAGTGAAGGTGGGTACTGCTAGAGACGCACTTTTTGATGGAGCAAAAGAGGACTTCATTGGTTTTGACATTTTTTGGGAAAACAACAGCGAAGCGATATGGTGTTTCAGATATAACCAAGAGGTAGATGTGTTGAACATTCTCATGGAACAAGTTACGCCGGAAGTGTATAAATCGAATCTTTTTGGCAATAATTTTCATTACCTTCAGGCAGAACGGATCGGACCGCGGCCATTTAATGAAATGTCAGATTACCAAGTACGACAGCTCGGTCAATTGGGTATCAAAGGCGAATATGCTGCTCATTTTCTTGCTATTAATGGGCGTGAGGTTATCCCTAATAGTAACCTCAGCCATCCAGAGGTAAAATTTAAAAGCCAAAACCTGGAACAAACTCCTAATAAATCAATGGATTTAATCGACCAAGTTGAGGCATGGATGGGAGAAATTAGTCCGGGTACGCGCCTCAAAATTGAGGCCAAATCAGATGTCGATTTGATGATTTTTCAATATTCCTATGGAGATAGCAATCCTTACCGTGCAACTAATGTGGGATTTGGAATTAGCTACACTTTACCGATTATTGTAGCGGCACTTGCATCAACACCTGGTACAATCATTTTAATTGAAAATCCTGAAGCGCATCTCCATCCCAAAGGACAAGTTAAAATGGGTGAATTGTTAGCTTTGGCAGCGAGTGGTGGGGTTCAAGTTGTGATAGAAACTCACAGCGATCATGTTTTAAATGGGATTCGCCTTGCGGTTCACGGGGGCAAAATTGCCCCGAAGGATGTTCAGTTGCATTACTTCCAGCGTCAAAATAAAGAAGGACAGGCCGTGACTGAGGTAATATCGCCAAAAATCGATCGCAACGGACGAATTGATCGATGGCCGGATGGTTTTTTTGATGAGTGGGACAACAGCTTGGAGATTTTGTTGGAACCTGCGGTGGAAGGAGAATAAGCGATGGATTTGGAGATGGTGTTTAATGAACTGTCTGCACGAACTCTTGCTCCTGATATTTCTACGGCACGACAATGGATGTCAGAATTGATTAGTACGATGCGTGAAGCTCAACGCTGTGGACTGAAGGGACTTCGCACTCAAACAGATTTTCATAATATGGTACTTGCAGAAAACTATCCTCTTCCTCGTTGGCGTAATGATAATGAAGTGAATAGAGAAGAGCTGACTTTTCTGAGAACGCTTGCAACTAAGACTCCTTTATCCGTTGATATTCCAGATAAAGAGATTCAAATAAAAGTTGAAAACCCAGGTTGTGAGTTGAGTTTACAGGGTATTCAAACAGAAGAGTTTAAAGTTTCTTATTACCTTGAAACATTGGCAATTAGTCTGAATTCAGAGTCATTGTGGAAGAGCAGTTGTATCAAGTTAGAACTAATACAAATTGACGAGAATTGGCAACTGATAGAAGAAAGCGTAGAGGTTATTCATGCTAGTCAGAAAAACCACGTTCTCGAACACGCTGATTGGATTAAGAAACGTGAGCAAACAGCGGTGGTTGACGGTTTGGAGCTTTGGAACCGTCGAGCTGAGTTATTCTCCAGCCTGGAATTTTGCCCTCGCGTCAGCCAACAGATAGAAAGCCTTGTCGATCCGAAAATGTTACGACAAGTTGTCAGAAAGTTATTTGAACTTGATGAATTATCCAAAAATTGGATCGACGGAGCGCTGGATTTGGATAATCTTCCTAGCAAGGTATCTCCAGAGAGCGAGTCAAGGCTTAAGGAGTTTAGAGAGCAACTAAATATTCAGTGTCTTGACGGGAAAAAGCGTATTTTCAGTTTGCACGTCCGCATGACACCGGGAGCTTGGCGACTCCATTTCTGCACAGAATTAGGACCCGGAAAGATAATCATTGGGTATATTGGCCCCAAAATAAAATAATTTTAAGATTCGCCAGACTTTTAGCTGGAGCTTTTAGCGTGGCTCCGATCGCACTTCTTAAACAAAAATTAATTTAGCTAACTCTCAAGCTGACAGAGCTGTAAGCGATAATTAGATCATTAACAGCAAATAATACAGTGCATGAGTACCAAATTTCCTAAAAACTTTCTAATTCAAACCTTTATATTTGTCTGCTCGATCGCCCTAATTTCCCTTATTGCTGAAACGCGACAAACTGCAAACTCAAATTCGTTAGCGCAGCCCTCGAAGAGGATCGCCCAACAAATCGCACCCGTTGAAAATCCGCCTCCAAACCTGCTTAAACCCCCAAAACTAAAAACACCGCCTTCTCCCCCCGCAACTCCCTCTCCCAAACCTCCCGAACAACCTTTAGTCTTCGCACCGCCCGCGCAATTTCGCAGCCAAATTGTTTATAAAGCCAGTATTAACAACTCAAAAGTTATCGCCCTGACATTTGACGATGGCCCAACGCCTGAAACTTTGAAAATATTAGAAGTTTTGCACAAACATCAAGTTGTGGCTACATTTTTCTGCTTGGGTGCAAATTTGCGGGAGTATCCAGAAATTGCGAAAAGAGTTGTGCAAGCGGGAAATGCGATCGGCAACCATACTTGGCACCACTATTCTCACAATGTTACCGAAAAAACAGCATCCGATGAAATAGATAATACTGGTGTTCATATTTATCGATCGACTGGGGCAAAAAGTTTCTTGTTTCGCCCTCCCGGCGGCCGCTTAAATAACGGTTTGGCAAATTACGCTAAAAATAAAAATTATGTAGTGGTGATGTGGTCGATCGACCCTAAAGACTTTCTGCAACCTCCGGCCGCTGCGATCGCCCGCAGCGTGCTATCCCAAGCTTCAACGGGGGCGATCGTATTGTTGCACGACGGCGGCGGAAATCGCCAGCAAACAGTCGAGGCGCTATCTGCAATTATTCCCAAACTCAAACAGCAGGGATATCGTTTTGTAACCGTGCCGCAATTGCTGCAAATGCAAGCTGGACAAAAACAGCCAATTGCCGATCAAAAAACCCAATAAACAGACATCTGGGCCAAATCTCATTTATCTGCATTTCATCTGCGTTCATTTGCGTTCATCTGCGGTTAAAAATCACAATCATGCTAAACTCATTAATAACCATAAAAGCTTTTATTAATCATAATGCAAAAACTTCTATCAAGAGACATCAACCTCCGCTATCTAATCGATAACTTCGGCTTGCAGCGAGTTCGCAACAGCGAATTTTTCCGAGAATGGCAAGAAAACTTACCCGAAGTAACCGACTCAGAAAAACAATTGCTCGATCGCGTCCAAGACATATACTTCAACTTTGTAGACAACCCGCCTGTATTGGAAAATGCAGTCAAGCTAACAATCATCAGCCCCATTTTGTTTATAGCCGGTCTGTACGAGTCTCCTTTTCACGTCAAAGCCGAAAAGTCCATAGCCATTCAAGAGGAAGACGAAGGCAGAATCATCGAAGGCAGAATAGACATCCTAATTATGAAAGCAAACTTGTGGGTGACAGTAATTGAATCCAAACAACTTTCGTTTTCAACTGACGAAGCACTCGCACAACTCCTGACATATATGCTGGCAGATCCCAACCCAGAAACTCCTACTTTTGGAATGATTTCCACAGGTGCTAACTTCTCTTTTGTCAAGTTAGTAAGAGGGGAAACTCCCCAGTATGCCCGATCTGCTGAATTTGTTATTTCCAATCCCGGCAATGAATTGTACCGCGTTTTGCAGATTTTAAAACGCCTGAGTCAACTGCCAGACTAGCAATAAAAGCCATTTTGAGTTATCTTTCAAAGCAGACAATATCTAATATCTCAAATTTCAAACTGGTGCGAGCATGGTAAATTACTGGATAGTCGGCGCTGTGGCAATAGCTTCTGTCTGCTGGGCAGAAATAATACGAGACTTTTATCACGTCGTGTCCCATTATTGGACACCCCTGCAAAAGCTGCACACTTGGCATCACCGCGTTTTCCGCCCGGATTTAACAGCCGTCAGCGAGACAATTTACAAGCAAGCACACTGGCGTCACGACGTGCCCGAAGCTGCGGCGATGATGGTTTTGGGCTTGTTGCTGTGGGTTGTAGCTTATTTTGGGCTGCCGGAATATCACTGGGGCGCGGCAGCGGGTTGTATTTATACTTTAGGCTTTTTGTTGAGCGCGATCGCCCGCGCGTGCGGCATCAAAGGCGCAGACGAATTAACCGACATCACCCACCAACCCGGAGACTTCCTTACTCCCCCTGGCAAGTGGTTAGTTAATAAACCTTATCACTGGCGGCACCACTTCGACAATCAAAATGCTTACTATTGCGGTACTTTCACCTTAATAGACAAACTTATGGGTACAGCACTTTCTCTCAAAGGCAAAACTGTAGCCGTCACCGGTGCATCGGGAACTTTAGGACGTTTGCTGCTCAAACACCTGCACAAAGCTGGTGCAAAAGTAATCGCCCTCTCCTCGGGAAATGAGGAAATTACTTTGAATATAGACGGCGAAAATTTACCTGTAAAAACCGTAACTTGGCAAGTGGGCCAAGAGGCAGACTTAGCCTTATTGTTAGAAAAAATCGATATTCTCGTCATCAATCACGGGATTAACGTACAGCGAGAAAGAACAGGAGAGGCGATCGCCAACTCCTACGAAATTAACACTTTTTCCGCGTGGCGGCTGATGGAACTCTTTTTCTTAACAGTCCGCACTAACGAAAACATCGCTTGCAAAGAAGTCTGGATCAACACTTCAGAAGCAGAAGTAATTCCCGCTGTCAGTCCCCTGTACGAACTCAGCAAACGCGCCCTGGGAGATTTAGTCACCCTGCGGCGGCTGGACGCGCCCTGCATCGTTCGCAAACTGATTTTAGGGCCGTTTAAAAGCAATTTAAATCCGATCGGCATTATGTCTCCAGATTGGGTAGCGCAGCAAGTTGTCAAACAAGCTAAAGCTGATGTCCGCAATATCATCGTCACAATTAATCCTTTGACTTTTATAGTTTTTCCAGTCAAAGAGTTCTTTGTTTCCCTCTACTTCAAAATCTTCAGCCGGAAAGCTATTTCAGAGTTTAAAGCAGCGGCTGCCTCGGAAAAATCTAGCATTGAAGCTAAGATTAATTGATAAACGAGAAACCCGGTTTTTTAGATAAACCGGGTTTCTAACTTGGGATGCAATACCAAATTCGGCTTTAATACCCCTTTTATTCTTTAGTCCCTCTCTGCAGTGACCAAAGTTTGTGTAGGATCGGTTTTAACGGCCGAGTCTTATCTAATTACTAACCTCAGCCATTTCAATGACGCGGCCGTCGTAATCCTTGACCAAAAAATTCAGTGGCTTTTCCCGGCGAATTTTATACTTAATGCCACGAGTTTGTACCCTCATCAATAGCTGATCCAAACAATCGCGATCGAAACAAACGTGACGCTGGCGATTTTTTTCTCCTGCACCGGCCCCGCTAATAATGTGCAGTTGGGTATTTTTCATCAACTGATACCACAAACCCTCGGGACTCCCCATTGTTTGAGAGGTCGTTGCCCTCCCGACATTCGGCGACAAATACAGCGGATCGATACCTGTTGTCCCCAAAGTTTGCTCGTAATTGTAGTAGTAGTGCAGTGGCACTTCTGCTACTGGCAGGTTTAGCATACCTTCATAAAACTCCCTCGCTTGCCCGAGATCGGATACCATCACCGTGTGTACCTTCGGAGCACTGGTGAGAAACATCCACATCGCCCCCGCATAGGCTGCCAGCAGCATCACCATAATCCCTTGAGTCGAAAACAAGCTGTCCAGGGGCAGGGACGGCAAAAAAGAGCTCAAGTACAAAGGCCGAAGTCCAAAAGCAATAAAACTAACTGCTAGAGTCATGAATTATAAGAAAGGGTAAACAACGAAATTTATCAAGATTGCAGTCGCGATCGCCCGCGACACTTAAACTATTAGCTTAGCCATCTATCTTAGCAAAAATTAGCGGTTAGGCCCTACCCGATGAAAGTCTTTGTCTACGGCACTCTCAAACCCGGGAAGTGCAACTACCTCCGCTACTGCGAAGGAAAAGTTGTGGATGCTTATCCGGCGATCGCCCGCGGTCAACTTTTTGCGCTGCCGATCGGCTATCCTGCGATGATTGCCGGAAACGGAACAGTCTGCGGTTTTCTCCTCTGTTTCGCTTCCTCGGCTATTTTGGACGATTTAGACCGACTTGAAGACTATCATCCCCTGCGGGAACCGACACAAAACGAATATCAGCGGCAGTCCATCGAAATCTTCGATCCACACCTCAAACCTTTAGGCACCGCTTGGGCATACTTCATGTTACCCGATCGCGTCCGTTCCCTAGGAGGCATCTGGCTGCCCCAGGGCACCTGGGAAAATAGGTTTTTCACCAGTTAAAATCCTTAATGCCGATGACCTTAGTAAATTCCCATTGCCCTGCGATCCTCTTCGAGGGCTTCGCTAACGGGCGGATCGAATCTATAACCATAACCCCGAATAGTTTTAATAAACCCAGACGCAGTAGCATCAACTTGAATCATTTGCTTGCGAATCTGACCGATATCTACGCTAACAACTTGCTCTTCTCCTGTGTTGTCGCTGTTCCACCCCCAGATTTTTTCGATTAGCTGTTGACGACTCCAATATTGACCGGAATAAATTGCTAAAAAACAAGCTGCTGTGCATCTAATTTGACAGTCAATTTTTCTACAATTCTTGTGGAACGGGCAGAAAAGCCCATCTATGCATTCAATGCGAGATGCTCCCCAGCTTACAACATATTAAATTCCCAGGCTGTTAACTTGATAATGCGATCGTTGAGTGTTGCTTCCCGACGCGTTGAATCGATCGCGAATCGATCGAATACAATACGTGAGGAAGTGACAGCCTTCATGGGTCTCAACACAACTTCTATACTAATTGCCAACTCCGCCAGACCAAATGGTTTGCAGATCGAGTCATCAGCACCTGCGGAAAGGACTTTAAGTCGATCGGCTTCGTCGGTGCGGGGGCGATCGCACGATCGCAAAAATATTAGTACGGCGCTGCATTTCCTGGCAGAGATGATAGCCTGTAGTATCCGGCCAATTCCAATCGAGAACTACTAGCAGTGGCTTTAATTTCTCAAACAATGCTAAAGCAGTCTCGCCATCTGCGGCCGAATCTACTTGATATTGCTGATTTAAAAAACGATGAACTAGATTGCGGATTTGGGGTCATCATCCACAACAACAATATTGGGGGCAGTATCAATAGTCATCACACACAAAAAAATTATTCTGGTCAATTTAAAGCTGCCCCTTGCAGAACAGCTTTAAAGTGAAGCATAAATCCCAGGTCTTTAAAACCCACTCATACAGACTTTTTAATGGGCGTTTTTCTTTCAACTTCGCTTTGAAGTCAAAAGGCTCTCCCCTATCCAAAATTTTGATTTATAGACCTTTGTTAAATACGGTTATTTGAAGCTCGATCGGAGATTATCTGGGCAGATTTTTGTGAGCGTGGCGAACAGCATTTGTAAAAGCTTCACTCACAGCCAATATACACTGATGAAAAACGGCTTCGGGAATTCGCAGAGCAGCTAACTGTTCAACCGGCGACAAAGCTTGAGCAACAGCAATTGATATCAGTATTTAGTTGTAAGGCTAATTTTTTGAAGGTACTGGTTAGAACTGCGATCGAATTGGCGAGGCTATTGAAACCCGAAACTAAAGCTATTTAAAACATTGAGAGTCCGCTAAAAAAAACGAGCTTGAGTCCTATTTTGGGGTTGTAATAGACCAGGCTTATGATAATATTTTACAATGAAAAGACAGTTTTGAGTGTCAGATGTGCGGGTATAACTTAGCTGCTCGGCAATTTTGCCAATATTTTTTATACCTACCCACCTGACGGAATTTCATCTATGTTATCTCTCATGGTCTTCTCCTTTGTCATCATTTAATCTGTACTTTTTTACCGAAAAAAGAGAGTGGATTTCCGCTCAAATGAACGGACTTTCTAACAATTTTTCTTTCAATTTCGCTTGGAAGTCAAAAGGCTTTCCGCGATCCCAAATTTTGATTTCTAGGCGTTCGTTAAATACTGCTATTTCTAGCTCAATCGGAGTTTCTCTGGGCAGAGTTTTGTGAGCGTGGCGAACAGCATTCGTAAACCCCTCAACCACAGCCAGTTTACACTGATGCAAAACGGCTTCGGGAATTGGTAGAGGATCTAACTGTTCAAGCCAGGATAAAACTTGAGCAACAGCATTGATATCAGTATTTAGCTGAAGGCTAAATTTTTGAAGTTGCTGATTAGAACTGGGCTCGGATTGGGGATTTCGTTGCTCTTGAAACCAGTTAAAGCTGTTTAACACATCCATCGCCCAATGAAAAAAACTAGTTTCACTAGGAGGCTGCTGATAATATTTTACAATGAAAAGACAGTTTCGACCGTCAGAAGTGGGGGTATAACTTAGCTCATCGGCAATTTTGCCAATAATTTTTATACCTACCCCACCTGAGGGAGTTTCCTTTGTGTTATCTCTCATGGTGCTATCCTTTGTCATCATTTAATGTGTACTTTTTTACCGAAAAAAGAGAGTGGCATTCTCAACGATTAAGTTGGCATGATTTATGCTTGACTTGGACCGTATGCCCTGCAGTGGTTGTCCAGCTCATTTTCTCTTGGTTGCTCGGGTCTTGACAAACTCAGTTTGCGATCGCTAAACTGAGCGAAAACTGACATTGACAATTAGATAAGTAAATTATACAATGACTACCCTCAAAGCCTCTGAGGAGGGATTAGTAAAAATTAAGCAAGCTAGAAGAGAGAGGGGATGGGCGATAGAAGACCCCAGATGGCTAGTAGAAGCTAGTCAAAAATTAGAGCCCGATCGAACTTGGACTATTGCCGGGCCCTATGCCGATGGTCTGTCGCTGCCAACTTGGAGGCGTTTTTTACGAGGAAGAGAACCCATTAAAACCAATGCTTTCAGGGCTTTCTGCACGGTTTTGCAGTTGAATTGGGAAGAAATTGTCCATCGCCCTCCACCGGAAAATCCGCAGCCACCGAATTTAGACATTGATTCGGTAGTGCAAGAGATCCGGCAAAAATGCCACAGCAAAATCCAACAGCTTTACAGCAAAATGCAACTCTTGGATATTGCACAGCCCGTTGATGTCAGCAACCTCTACGTTGAAGTCAACATTTTGGAGGAAATTACCAGTTGGCAGCCGGGAGAAATTAGCGATTTACTCAGAGACTTCAACCCAGATGCGGATAATTTTAACCGCTTGGGATTAGGTAAAGTATGCCAGAAACGAGTACCAGGATTGGATGCGGTGAAATCTCACTCTAAACTAATGGTACTCGGCAAACCGGGTTCCGGTAAAACTACCTTTTTGAAACACATCGCCATTCAGTGCGATCGATCAGAATTTGAAGCAAACAAAATACCGATTTTTATCCCTCTGAAAACCTTTGCTGAAAGCGCTAATCTTGACTTATTAGAATATATCAGCGACGAACTTGCCAGTTGCGGAGTTGAGGCGCGATCGCAAACTGAATTCACACTCAGTCAAGGCAGAGGGCTGATTTTGCTGGACGGCTTAGATGAAGTGCCAGAATCCGATAGCGATGCAGTCGTCAGACAGATTCGTCAGTTTGTCCAAAAGTATTACAACAATCAGTTTATTATTACCTGTCGAATTGCCGCTGCTAAGTACAGATTTCACGACGCAGCCTTTACCTGTGTTGAGTTAGCAGATTTTAATAATAAGCAAATCGCTGCCTTTGCTCGCAATTGGTTTGTGGTATTTTCCCAGAAGATGGAGGCAGGGAAAGCTTTAGCATCTCAATTTCTTGAGCAGCTAAAAATGAAGAAAAATCAGCAAATCCGAGAACTGGCAGTAACGCCTATCTTGTTGAATTTGACTTGTTTAGTATTCCACGCAAAAGCAGATTTTCCATCCAACAGAGCCAAGTTGTATGAGGAAGGACTGGAAATTATGCTCAGAAAATGGGATGAAACTAAAGGCATTAAACGGGATGAAGTTTATCGACTTTTGAATTTGTGCCGCCAGAAACATTTACTTGCTTTTGTAGCAGCTATTACTTTTGATAGGGGCGATTATTTTTTTGAAAAAAACACTGTTCAGCAATTGATTGCCGACTATCTAGCTAACTTGGCCGATGCCACAAGTGACCCCGTTAATTTCGAGAGCGATAGTGAGGTTGTGTTGAAGGCGATCGAGAACATGGCTTATTAGTCGAGAGGGCAAGAGGGATTTATTCGTTTTCTCATCTAACATTTCAAGAGTATTTCACTGCTAGAGAAATAGTTAACAATTCCGCTCCACAAGCTATGAAAAAACTGCTCGGTCACCTGACCGAGAAGCGTTGGCGAGAAGTCTTGTTGTTAGCAGTTGGGATGTTGCAAAAAGCTGATGATTTTTTACTTTTAATGAAACAACAAGTTGATGGACTGGTCGCTGAGGACGAGCAGTTACAGCAATTCCTACTGTGGGTAAACCAAAAATCCATTTCTGTGGATTTTCCCTACAAACCTGCGGCAGTGAGATTCTTTTACTTTTCCCTTCTACCATCCCTTGAGCTTGCTCTTAATCGTAACCCTGAACGTTTCCTTGATCCAGCCCTTTACCTTGCCGTTAAACATACCTTTGACCCTGCTATTGAACTTACCATTGACCTTGTTCTTGACCTTGCCATTTTGCCTGTACTCGACGGTGCTATTGACCCAGCCCTTAGTCTTGCCCACGACATTCTTCTTGTCCCTCTTGTTGAACCTGAATTAATGCAAGCACTGCAAGAACTTAAGAAACAGCTACCTCACCCAGATGGTAACAAGGAAATATTTAGGCAATGGTGGCAAGCTAACGGACAAGTTTGGACTCGGGAATTAAGACAAATCATAATTTCCTATCGCAATATAGGTCACGATTGGCAATTTAGCGAACAGCAGAAGTCATTGCTGAGGAATTATTACGATGCTAATAAATTGCTGGTATATTGCCTCAATAGCGCTTCTAATGTATCTCCTACTGTGCGGCAGGAAATTGAGGAGACATTGCTGTTGCCGATCGAAAATATCCACAAAATCGGTGACAAGTGCGATCGCCCGCTCTAATTCCACTAGCTACCTACTCGGATATTAAGATGCGATCGCCCCATAATTCCTCATTCATTGCCAGGAAAGTGTCAAAGGATATATCCACCTTGAAAAACTCGGAAAAACGGCAAAAATCCCCCTTTTCTAGGGAGCTAAGGAATGAAAATTTAATAACTTTAGCGTCTGCTAAATAGTCGGAACTGCACGATAATTCCATTTGGGTAGATATTCATCAAAAATAATTTTCATTGTTTCTTTAAATCCCTTAGCTACTTTTTGACCAGTTTCATAAATTTTATCGTTCACATTTACTACCACAGAAAGCCCGGTTTTAGTATGAG
The DNA here is from genome assembly GCF_036702785.1 of Microcoleus sp. AR_TQ3_B6. Lineage (NCBI taxonomy): Bacteria > Bacillati > Cyanobacteriota > Cyanophyceae > Oscillatoriales > Microcoleaceae > Microcoleus > Microcoleus sp. AR_TQ3_B6. The sequence continues at coordinate 61,889 of NZ_JAUBVJ010000047.1, forward strand.
TTTTTGCCATGATTTTTTCAACTAACTCAAGAGGAGTAAAAATTACTCCTTGACAGGCTCTGGTTACGTGAGAAAACAAACGATGTTCAATCGGATTATACTTCGATGTATAGGGGGGATAGTGTGCGATTCTAATTTCTATTCCTAGCTCGTAAACTAATTTTTGTAAATCCGATTTAAAGATATGATGATTGGAATTATTACTGCCACCGCCATCGCATTTTATCAAAATTGAATTGGC
>NZ_JAUBVJ010000048.1:0-10229 GCF_036702785.1 Microcoleus sp. AR_TQ3_B6
CCGTCCTTTTTGGACGGGCGGGACGCCCATCCCACAATAATAATTAAAATTGTAAGTTATTTAATTCGCGATCCTTATCAAGTGTGAGTTCGCAATCGCAATATTTTTAGCAGGGTGTTGAATTGATCGGGTAAAGGTGCGATCGCCTCTATTAATTCTCCGGTTACGGGATGCTGCAAAGTCAGCCGCCATGCGTGGAGGGCTTGTCCTGTTAAATTGACGCCTATAGAACGGTTGGAACTGTACATCGGGTCGCCCACAATGGGATGTTTTATTTCGGCTGTATGCACGCGAATTTGATGAGTGCGGCCGGTTTCTAATTGATAGTGCATTAAGCAATAGTTGCCGATTCTTTCTTTGATTGTCCAGTGAGTAACTGCGGGGCGGCCGCCTTTTTCTACTGGTACTACCGCCATTTTTTTGCGGTCCGTGGGATGCCGTCCGATGGGTAAGTCTATTGTGCCTGTTTCGGTGTTGGGAGCACCGTAAACTATGCCTAAATATTCGCGGCGGGCTGTTTTGGCTTTGAGTTGGGCTTGCAGGTGTTGGTGGGCTATGTCGGTTTTGGCGATCGCGATCGCACCTGTTGTATCTTTGTCTAATCTGTGTACAATTCCCGGTCGCTGAACTCCGCCTATTTCTGCTAGGGGACAGTGCGCTAACAAAGCATTGACTAATGTACCGTCTTGGTGTCCGGCGGCGGGATGGACGACTAATCCGGCTGGTTTGTTGATGATAATTAGGCTGTCGTCTTCGTAGAGAATGTCGAGGGGAATTGATTCGGGCTGCAAGGAAGTGGGCTGAGTTTCCGGTAAAGTGAGGTGGATGCGATCGCCCGTTTTTACTGATATTTTTTTCGACGTGCAGGTTTCGTCGTTGACTTTGACGTTACCTTGTGATATGAGAGTTTGGATTCGCGATCGGGATAAGTCCGGTATCTGGTTTGACAGCCAAATATCTAATCGCTGATTGACATTACTGCGATCGAATTCCTCTGTATTTTCTACTGTGTAAATCTGTGCCGCAGTGTCTGTTTCTATCATTTACTTTCTTTGGTAATCGGTAATCGCTAATTTAAAATCGATCGATTTGTATGCAGTACATATCCTGTAGGGGCGGGTTTCACCTATCATAATTTCCTAAAACCAATAATCTCGTAAACCCGCCCCCACGAACTGGTTTCACCGACAATTATCGCAGTGGCCGCACTGCATAGATTTCGCCTCATTTGCAAACCCAAAAGCTTGCAGCAAAAATTGCCACCTGCACTGCCGATGTTTCAAATATTTTACCATTTCCTCAGCGGCGGTAAAATTTGATTTTTCCGCTTTTTGCTGTGCGGATTTGTCGATTGCATAATTAAAAGGATCTTGCCATGTTAATTGTCCGTTGCTGTGGAGAATCGAAAGGGCGATCGCACTTTCGGGAAATTCGCGGGAAACTGCTTCTATATCACCTTTAAGGGGTAGTTTTTTGGCTAATTGCTGAGCTTCTCGGTATTGCGATCGCAATTTATCTTGAAAAAATTCCTTTCTTTGTTTGTCTTCGGGATAAAGCAAACCCGTCGGTTCGCTAATCAATGTCAGGGCGGTGGCCGATTTGCCGTCGCGTCCGCCTCTACCAATTTCCTGAATGTATTCCGATAATAGCAAAGGTGCTTGAAAATGAACAACCCACCGAACATCGGGCTTATTAATTCCCATCCCGAATGCTGAGGTACAAGTCACAAATTTAAACTCATTGTTCAGCCAAGCTTTTTCTATTTTTCGTCGTGATTCGGGACTTAAACCTGCATGATATGCTGCTGTTTCATAACCTGCAGCTTCCAACAAATCCGCCAAGCTTTCGCTATCTTTTATAGTGCGGACATAGACTAAACCTGCTTGTTTTCGTCGGTCTTTGATAAAATTTAATAGTTGCTGCTTGCGTCCTCTCGGCGTCCAGACTGTCTGCACTTGCAGGTGCAGGTTAGAACGGTAGGGACTTAGCAGAAATGCTTCGGGTTTGTGCAGTTGCAAGACATTTTTGATTGTCTGCTGTACTTCCGGGTTGGCGGTAGCGGTGAAAGCTGCGATCGCAATTTTACTATTTGCTGGTTTAGCTTTCAACAAAGCCGATCGCACTGTTCCCAAACGGCGGTAAGCTGGTCGAAAAGTATCGCCCCACTGCGCTAAACAGTGAGCTTCATCTAATATTAAACCGTTGATTTGGATGTGTGGCTGACTGATAATTTCCCAAACTGGTTTACTGAGTAATGTTTCAGGAGACAGGTACAGCAATCTTAATTTATTCTGTTGCAGAGATTGCATAGTTTGTCGGCGCTGCTGTGTTGGTAATTGGCTGTGGAGGAGGGAAGCGGGTAAATTGCGATCGCGCAATTCTTGCACTTGATTTTCCATCAGCGCTACCAGCGGCGAAACTACGAGAGTTAAGCCTGTTTGTAACAAAGCTGGCAGTTGAAAACAGATAGATTTGCCACCACCTGTCGGCATAATTATCAGCGTGTCTTTTCCTGCTAATAAACTGCTGACAATTTCTCCTTGGGGTGGTCGAAAATCATCGTATCCCCAAAATTTTTTGAAAGCGGCACGGGCCTGATTTAATAATTTTGATTCTGGTTGGTATTTCATTTAATCTAGTTTCCCAATCACATGGCATTGCTATAAATTTTAGATCTATCTTAGATTAAGTAACCAGCAACCGCCATTCAATAAAGCTGTGACTACTGCACCAATAATCAACCCTTTGAGTAGAGCAAATTCTCCCCGCCGTCTGAGGAAAATTATCGCGGGAATCACATAAATTAATTGAACTATTCCCACACCCCCAAAAAAAATTCCCAATAATAACAAAGTTAGATAATTATCTTGCCCTACTATATAAAAATGTATGAGCAGTATGATGATTCCTAAAATCACTGCTGCAATATGCAAGCCGATTAAAAGAAATATTCCTGACACTATCCCCATTCTTTCATTTCTAGGCGACATAATTATATTGCTCCCAAACTTAATTTAAACGGTTAGAAACCAAATGATATCCAGCGCTTCCCTCGCGGTAGAACATATTAAACGTGTCAAACGGAATAATTCTACCATCTGGGTGTACGATGTGAATGCAAGACCGTTTCACAGAACGGACATCAAAGTTAAACGGATCGAGAAACTGCACGATCATCACTCGAAATACATTGTCATAATTAATACCTTCAGGAACTGGTATCATCGGCAAACAGCACAATAACTGTTTGAAAGCATTAGCTGCGGACTGAGGTGAGTGGCTAGTTGAAAATAGCTCAAAAGTTTTGCGTTTTAATTCTTCATTCTGCTCGTAAAGTACACTGTTTGGCATCATTTTAACAAAGTCATCCGGTGCGACTGCGCCAGTTAGTGGAATCACTTTGCCATTTAATTTGAGGGCGTAAGCCATTGCTAAACTGTCGGGATGGCAAGGAACAGGTATAATATCTTCTGGTTTGAAATGGGGACTCTGCTGCAAAATTGCACGGCGAACTTCTGTGAGGGTGTACCTGTCTGTTTTGGGGTCAAATTGTTCTAGTCTCCCGGCTACTTGTATGGGTTGAAAAGTAACGCCCCGCACGCATTTTTGCTCCAAGGCATATTCGATAATTTTGCCGATTTCACTGTCGTTAAGACCTTTTTTGAGGGTGACAACTAAAGTGGTAGAAATGTTATATTCGTTGAGGTGCGCGATCGCTTTTTCTCTGATTTCCCTTAAATCAACTCCCCGCAACTCTTCCAAAGTCGATTTCTCCAAGCTGTCAAACTGCAAATAAATCTCAATTCCTGGTTTATATTGACTTAGCCGATCGCAAAAAATTCGATCCTTAGCAATCCTGATACCATTGGTATTAATCATCAAATGCTTAATCGGCTTGCTTTTGACTAAATCCATCACCTCAAAAAACTCGGGGTGAATCGTCGGTTCTCCCCCACTAAGCTGCACAATTTGCGGTTCTCCTTCATTGGCTACTACAGCATCCAACATCATTTCGATGTGTTCTAAAGTGCGGTGCTTCCGGGGGCGATCGGAAATATTAGAAACTTCTTCTACACCAGAATCTGCATAGCAAATTGGACAGGAAAGATTGCACCTATCAGTCAATTCTATCAGAGTTAAACAGCTATGTTGTTCGTGATCTGGGCAAAGTCCACAATCGTAAGGACAACCGTATTTTATCGGCGTGTTAAACCTGAGTGGCATATCTCCCGGCTTGATGAATTGCTGGGAAAGTTTATAATAGTCAATATCGTCAGCAATCAAGACTTCTTCGTGTCCGTGAGTGGGACAATGCTTTACTAAATAAACGCAATCCTCGCGAAAGATAATTTTTGCTTCAATTTTTGTTAAGCATTTTGAGCAAACACTGTTAGTCAGGGCGTAAAAGAGGTAATCGCGAGTTGGCATAATAAAAATTGGAGAATTAAGCAGACTAAATTTGTTAAGTCAGAGAGTAATTTTATTATATAACAAATTTAACGATTTATTACATATTAGCCGAAATTTATGCTACATTAAGCACACTTAATAATTTTACTATTTGAATTATGAATGCAAGTGGATTAAAGGAAGTTTTCAGCTATCGGCAAAATACTTGTGACCTTTGGGATACAGCAGGTCTCGCAGAATCTGTACAGGAAGATGGTTTTGCGCTGATTCCCGGTGTGATCGGCGCGTCGGAAGTGGGGGAGGCTAAGGAAGCACTCGATCGCCTGCAACCCTTCGGACTAGACGGCAGCAGTTGGAGTGAATTAAACCATCATTTTAAATGTGTTTTCAATCGCGATCGCCTTTGGCTTTCCTATGCCGATCGACCTGGTATCATTGAATTAGCCGAATCGTTAATGGGTAGCGATTGCCATATTATCGGCATGACTGCGTGGAAAAGTGGCCCCGGTTACGACGGTTGGCGGATTCATGCTGATCGCGTATTTGTACCTTTGCCCGAAAGCGTATTTGCCGACCGCACTTTTCAACTCCCAGTATTGATTTGTACCGCCCATTTCTATCTCAGCGATGTCACAGAAGAGCTTTGTCCTACCTATATTATCCCTGGTAGTCACAAGTCTGGTCGCAAACCCGATCGCGGGGAAGAAACTTGGAACGGACACTCCCCAGAACCAGTTTTGTGCAAAGCCGGAGATGTGCTATTTTTCCGCAGTGAAATTTGGCATTCCGGTGGCAGAAATACGACAACAAACCGCACTCGCTATATGCTGCAAGTGCATTATTCCCATCGCGATATTGCCCAGAAGTTTTCGCCTTGGCCGTGGCAATTTAATCCTGAAATTATGGCTACTGCTACTGAACGACAACTGCGACTTTTGGGCAAACATCCTGAGTCAAATTATGGTTAGTACGATATACAGCGTATTCCAGGTTGATGAAGTGTAGGGACAAAGGCTTTCGCCGTGTCCCTACGGGGAGCGCTCGAAACGAGTAAACTTAAACAAATTGACAAGACTGCGGCGATAATAAACTAAAGCCAACAAACAAGCAAGTTGAATGGCAGTTAACCCTAAAAATACGTGAAAATCTGGCTTGATAAAATCTATGAAAAAGCGAAATCCTAAATAGCCTATCATATAAAATTTAAACAGATCGCCTTCTTGCCGATCGCAGCGGCTGCGAAACTGTAAAAATACAGTTAGACCTAGTAAAAATAAAATCTCGTAAAGTTGAGTGGGATGTCTGTAAATGCCATCGCCAAAATCTATACCCCAAGGTAAATTAGTGGCAATACCGTAAGTGCGATCGCTCAATCCGGTCAAAAAACAGCCAATCCGACCGATCGCAGTTCCTGCAATCAAAGGATAGACAAAAGCATCTCCAGTGGAACGAGTGACGCCAATGATTTTTTTGGTCAATTCTACGCCAATTAAACCACCCAGCATTGCACCAACTACAGTTTTTCCCTGAAGTAGCAGCAACAGAATTTGCTCTGGGTTTTGCCATAAAAGATCGATATGCTGCAACAAAACTAGAGCTTTAGCGCCGATTAAAGCACCAACCATACCCCCTACAATTACGGAACTTCGCTGGCTGGGTGCAATAATATCTTTTTTCTTGTTAAATAATAGGAGGCGAAAGGCGATCGCGTAGGCTAAGGATTCAAAGAAAAAATGCGGATGAATTTGCCAAAGCCCGAGGGAAAAATAAACTGGAAATGTCATATTTTTTTGAGATTTTGAGTTTGGGATTTGAGATTGCGATCTAGTCCTGTCATCCTTTCTATAGGCTGGGAAATCTCGGAATCTCTTGAGCAATCCCAATCCAAAATCCCAAATCCCAAATCTAAAATCGCCTAAGATTGACCGTCTCGGCGGCCGAGTTCGTAAACGCCGCCGCCAATACAGGCGATCGTACCCATAGATATCGCCCAACCAGTACCCAGAGAAAATTCTACGCCCCAATTGCACAATCCGCCGGCAATCAAAAAGGGCACAATGCTCAACAGCGAAGCGTAAAAGGCATTTTGAGCTTCTCTGGCTTGGCGGGTTCTTTCAAACTCGGCTTCCGAGGTGTAGAGGGATCTCTCAGCAAAATTCATCCAGCGGTTGAGTTGCAAGATTACCCATTCTGTGAGGGGCGACAGGCCCCAATAGAGGGCCAAAGACCACAAAGATGCACCGGCGATCGCAGTTGCGTCTATGGCAAAACTAAAGGGAAAAATTTCAGTAAGCATTGCTTGATGTTTGTGATGAATTTGAGATTTCAGACGGCATCCAAAATCCCGGAACTAACTATAGTGTCAAGCAAAAGCTCGATCGAATTCAAGCCAGAAGAGAAATTCCTGGGCTCAATGACTTTCCGATCCCCGTAGCATTTAACCCGAAGCCTTGACACCGGCTCTGTATGCAGTAAGATACACGTTGGTAAACTGATTCGTTTAGCGGGTAGAGCTCTCTACGGCAATCTTGCAGCGAATTGGCCCGACAACCCACACCCGCAAATACATTCAACTTTCAGCAGTGAAAAAAATCGTGCAAGACTCTAGAGGCCCGCTGACGGGAAAACGCTTTTTTCGTCCCAGACAGATGCTGCTGCTGGCACTTTCGATCGGCATTGTTTTGATCGGCCCTTATTTACATCAGCAGTTGGTCCAAGCTCAGTCAGGCTTACCAAGCAGAGTAGCGACGGGTAATTTGTGGCAAGAAGCTTCTTTTCCCGTCGAAAATTTTGAAGCCTACAGTTCCCCTTTCGGTCCCCGTGGCGGGGATTTTCATTACGGTTTGGACTTAGCCGCTCCGGAAGGCAGTTATATCCGCAATTGGTGGGGCGGGCAAATTGTGGAAGTTTGGGAAGATGGCCGGTGCGGCACTGGTATGGTGGTGCGATCGGGAAATTGGGAACACATCTACTGTCACCTCAGAGGTCGGGTGGAAACAGCTAACGGCGGGCGTTATTATATCGATCGCGCTGGCGGGCTGCAAATTTGGCAGGGTCAAACTGTGCCGGCCGGTGCGAGAATTGCCAGAGTTGGGATGACCGGGCGCACGACCGGCCCTCACCTGCACTGGGGATTGAAGTATGACGGTCGCTGGGTAGACCCGGCTTTGGTATTGCGGGAAATGTACTCCCAACAATCTTAATTAGTCATTAGTTAGCAGTCATTAGTCATTAGTTAGAAGTCATTTTTATTGGTTTGTAGTAAGGACTAAAGTCCTTATTTTTTCGATAATGAGGAATAAAGTCCTCACTACAAACTTGAATAACTCATGACTAATGACCAATGACTAATGACTCTTTACATTGGGGCCAACTCTTTTTTGCCCAACTCGGTGTACTGCTCGACAATTTGGCGGAATTCGTCGCCGTCGATCGTTTCTTCATCCAACAGCGCTTCGACAAGTTTGTCTACCAAAGGGCGGTTTTCGCGGATAATCCGGCGAGCTTCTTCGTAGCACTCAAAGGCAATTTCTCGCACTTGCCGATCGATCTTGATTGCCATTTCTTCGGAATACTCCGCTCGCGAATTCCAGTTCTGGCCCAAAAACACCTCATTGTTGCGACTTTCAAAAGCCACAGGCCCCAAATCCGACATTCCGTAAAGCGTTACCATCTCCCTAGCTAAGCTGCTGACTGCTTCGATATCGCTGCTAGCACCAATAGTTACTTCCCCATCGCCGTAAATTTCCGCCTCAGCAGCCCGTCCCCCTAAAGCTACTGTAATCCTGCTTAGCAGCCAAGATCGACTTTTCAAACCTTCGCTGTCGAGCATTTCGTCATCTAACACGGTGCTAGCAAAGCCTCCGATGCCGCCGGAACGCGGAATAATGGTTACTTTTTGAAGCGGATCGGCATTTTTGAGCATGGTCGTGACTATGGCGTGTCCGACTTCGTGGTATGCTATGATCCACTTTTTCTTGCTGTCGAGCAGGGGGTTCAGGGTGAGCCCGATCGTGATCCGGTCGATCGCGTCGTAAACTTCTAAGTTACTAATCGTGTCTTTACGACGCCTCGCAGTGAGAATTGCTGCTTCGTTGAGCAAGTTTGCCAAGTCAGCGCCGGAAAAGCCGGGAGTGCGACGGGCGATCGTGTCTAGGGCAACTTCTGGGTCGAGTTTCTTGTTGCGCGCGTGAACTTGCAAAATCCCCAAACGCCCTTTGTAACTGGGCAAATCTACCGTTACTTGCCGATCGAACCTGCCTGGCCGCAGCAGGGCGGTATCGAGCACGTCGGGGCGGTTGGTAGCTGCAATCACAATCACGCCGCTGTTACCCTCAAAGCCATCCATTTCTGTCAGCAACTGGTTGAGAGTTTGTTCGCGTTCGTCGTTGCCGCCACCGATACCAGCGCCGCGCTGCCTTCCTACGGCGTCTATTTCGTCGATGAAGACGATGCAGGGCGAATTTTCTTTAGCTTTGCGGAACAAGTCGCGGACGCGGGAGGCGCCAACTCCGACAAACATTTCGACAAATTCCGAACCCGAGATACTGAAGAAGGGGACGGCTGCTTCGCCTGCGATGGCTTTTGCCAACATTGTTTTGCCGGTTCCCGGAGGCCCGATCAACAGAACTCCTCGGGGAATTTTGGCGCCAATGGCGTTGAAGCGTTCGGGTTTTTTGAGGAAAGTTACGACTTCTTGCAGTTCTTCTTTTGCTTCTTCGATGCCTGCTACGTCGTCGAACATCACGCCGGTTTTGGCTTCCATTTGGAAACGGGCTCTGGATTTGCCGAAGTTCAGGGCATTTCCTTGAGATTGGGTCGATCGGCGCAGGATTGCCATCAACACTGCCAACACTGCAAAAATCACGAGCAAGTTTACTACTAAACTGACTGCTGCGGCGTTGTCGGCTGTTTGTTTGACTTCAAAGTCAATCTTTTTGGCGCGGATTTGCGAGTACAGTTCTCGGTTGTTGTAGTCGAAGAGAGTAACTGATTGGGCTTGATCGCTTTTTTGATTTTTTAGCCTAACTTTGGCAGTTCTTTGAGTTTCGTCTACTTCGATTTTACTGACTAGCCCTTTTTCTATGTTGTCGATCAGTTGGCTGTAACTCATGGTGTTTGGCGCGCTGTCGGCAAACACCGGGGTCGAGAGCAATATTCCTTGAGAAATCACCAAACTGCCCAGGATGCGCCAAAGATTCCGTCCTGGAATTGATTTTTTAGGATTCTGGCTCGATTTGTCTTTGTTTACAGCTAGATGCCCCAGCCATGCGTGTTTCCAAGAATTTTTCATATTGCTTTGCCCAAGGTTGAAGAGTGCCAAGATTGACCGCTTTTGGTTTGCTACCTTTATTTATTTTAACAAAAGGGCGGGTGTTGAATGGGTTTATCTCTCGCTGGATCTCAACATACCCCTCAAGAGGACAGGGCTGTTTCATTCTCCCTAGGGGCAAACCCTCGTGAAGAGCCGCGATATTTGAAACATCGATTTCATCGTCCGTGGAGGGGGTAGGCATTCTTGGCACTACCCCTACAAAACGATGATTTCCCCGATAGTGAAACCGCCCTGTGCTCAAGAGGGGGGTTTTGAATCCACTGCTCCTCAAGAAACCGGGTTTTTTACCTCATCTTTTGGCTATAACCAAGGATTTTGGTACCAAAACCCGGTTTCTGGGCCCCCTCCACTGAACTTACCCGCTGCTCCTCAAGAAACCGGGTTTTTTACCTAATCTGCAGGCTGCAACCTCTGTATTTTGCTCAAAAACCCCGGTTTCTTGACCCCATCCGTAAATCTCAAATCTCAAATCTCAAATCGATAT
>NZ_JAUBVJ010000048.1:10329-60681 GCF_036702785.1 Microcoleus sp. AR_TQ3_B6
CTGCAGGCTGCAACCTCTGTATTTTGCTCAAAAACCCCGGTTGCTTAACCCCATCCGTAAATCTCAAATCTCAAATCTCAAATCGATATCTGCAGGCTGCAACCTCTGTATTTTGCTCAAAAACCCCGGTTGCTTAACCCCATCCGTAAATCTCAAATCTCAAATCGATATTTGCAGGCTGCAACCTCTGTATTTTGCTCAAAAACCCCGGTTGCTTAACCCCCTCCGTAAATCTCAAATCTAAAATCTAAAATCTAAAATCGATTGACAGTTGCCGATCGAACTTGCTATCTTAGTCATAGTCGTAATGAGTACGTTTTAGTCGTCGGTTATTGTTTGTAAGTTTTATGGTAAAAATTGTCGGCATTGGTGGAAGTTTGCGGGCTGGCTCTTACAGCCAGTTAGCGTTGAAGGTGGCAGCACAGCGGGCCCAGGCCCTAGGCGCGGAAGTTGAAATATGGGATTTGCGATCGCTCAAGCTGCCCTTCTGCAACGGCGAGAATGATTATATCGATTACCCGGATGTGGACAAGCTGCTGAATGCGGTTAAGCAAGCCGATGGGTTGATTTTGGCAACGCCGGAGTATCACGGTAGCGTCAGCGGTGCTCTCAAGAATGCCCTGGATTTGATGAGTTTTGAGCATTTGGACGGGAAGGTTGCGGGTGCGATTAGTGTTTTGGGAGGGCAAGTTAACAGCAACGCACTCAACGATTTGCGCGTGATTTTGAGATGGGTACACGCTTGGGTAATTCCCGAACAAATTGCGATCGGACAAGCTTGGAAAGCTTTTAGTCCTGATGGTAAATTGTTGGATGAAAAACTGTCTGAAAGGTTCGACGAATTTGCTCGGAGTTTGGTAGAAAATACGCGGAAATTGCGCGGAATTTCGTAATTGTATCTCATGACAAATATAGTCCGGGACGCAACTGGCATAATCTTTGGGTGCGTCCCTTTCCCTAATTTCTCGATTTGAATAGGTTTTGTCTCTAGCAGAGCACCCTACAAGCTGTAATCTTAACAGTCAACAGTCAACAGCCAACAGCCAACAGTCAACAGCCAACAGCCAACAGCCAACAGCCAACAGTCAAAAGAGTTAAAATGGCATATCGATCATGTCTCCGAAAGGATGGGGTACGTCGATCGACATTCTTCCGGGTTTTGACTCATATTTCTCAATCCACTTTTTGGCTAATTCCAAAGCTTCCTCCTCTGTCTTGGCATTTTGGACTGCGACGTGGCGGTTGCCGCGGCTATCCCAAACCTCGACGTAGAAAACTTTCTGGGATTGAATAATCCAACCTTTATAAGTGTCTGCTGGTTCCATAGTTAGAATCCTAAAATAATCGGGCGGGGAGTTCCACTGACGAGCTAATTGTAAATATTGCCCTGCATAAAATGAATTTTACGGGGGTTTCTATAGTATTTTTGGAAAAAAGTCAGTTTTACGGTTAACCTCATGACTAGACTCCGAAAGCAATTATTTAGCTGGAGAAAATATCTCCAACCTTTGGCGGCGGCGATCGCGATCGCCCTAATCGCATCCCAGATCGCGGTATTGCCGGCCTTGGCGACTGGCGTGTACGAAATACCGGTGTTGTCGGCGGGCGATCGAACTTGGGTGTTCGACAAAGGCGACGTGCTCAGCCGCAGCAGCGAAAGCAATATCAGCAGCGTGCTCGACAACCTGGAAAACAAAACAGGGAAACAAGTCAGGTTTGTCACCATCCACCGCTTAGACTACGGCGAAACGACTGCTACTTTCACCGACCAACTGTTTGAACAGTGGTTTCCGACAAAAGAAGACCAGACTAACCAAATTTTACTCGTTCTCGACACTGTTACCAATAGTGCTGCAATTCGGACGGGGGAAGGGGTGAAATCCCTGCTAACCGATGAAATTGCCCAGAGTGTGGCTGGGGAAACTGTGCAAGTGCCGCTGCGGGAAGGCAATAAATACAACGAAGCATTTTCGGCTGCAAGTACGCGCATTGCAACTGTTTTGTCGGGCGAACCGGATCCGGGTGCTCCTCAAGTTGTTGACAACATTCAAGTTGAAGGCACGTTTAAAAAAGCTGAAGAAACAGACCAAGGCAATGCCACAGTTGTTGTGGTTGTGCTGTTGGTATTGGCGACAGTGATTCCGATGGTGACTTATTTCTGGTATCAAGGTTTTTCGTAATCGGTGCTGCAGGCATCCGATCGGTTGCCGTTTTGTCAAGAAAATATGGCAGGGCTGCACTAATCTTGAACGTATTCTCGATCGCTCAACAATGCAATCTCTGCCCGTACAAATTCCCGTCCCAGATAAGCCGCGTGATCTAACAGTGTCACCGGGCTGGGGCGGGTTTCTTCTAGAATTTTGACACAAAGTTCTTTGGCGGTTCGACCGGTAAAAAGTGTGGATTGGGTGCGTTCTACTTTGCCACGGGCGGGGATGGGTTTACCAGTTTCGGGATCGACGGCGAGGCCTCGATCGTCGATGATGTTGGTGAAATGTTTGGCACAGATTAAGCTGGTTTCGCGATCGAGATAGATAATGAAGTAGCCGCCCGGATCGAGGTCGAGGTGGCGTTTGGATAGCTTGTCATCGATTGCGGTGAGGTTTTCCAAGGTTTGACTCATGGTTGGTGAAAGAAAGTAGACAATAGCTGTGATTTGTTCTGCTATTTCTAGTTTAGTCGGCTGCGGCACAAGTTTGGCTGGTTGGGAAAGTTGAATGCAGGGAAAGTTTCGGGCGATCGACATTCTACGCGAGATCTGTGGTGACACGGCTGAGCCTCAGTCCGGCCCGGGCTTCTGCGACTTTTAATGATTTGTATAAGATTGAGAAGTTTAGCAAGACTTATTGAAATTAGTATAATTAACCGCAGAGAGCGCAGAGAATGCAGAGTGAAATAAGAGAGAGAAACCAAATATGTTATCCTGGGCTGGAGGAAGATTTTGCATTAAGTTATAAATGAAATTTATAGATTTGTTTTCGGGAATAGGAGGTTTCAGACAAGGTTTTGAAAAACTTGGCTTTGAGTGCAGTTTTTCCTGCGAAATTAACAGCAAGTGCCGAGAAGTTTACACAGAAAATTTCGGTGAGGTTCCTTTTGCCGACATCAGTAACATCAATCCCGCCGATTTAGCCGACTTTGATATTTTAGTCGCCGGGTTTCCTTGCCAACCTTTTAGTATCTGCGGCAAAAAGCTCGGTTTTGAAGATACTAGAGGCACGCTATTTTTTGATATTTGTAAAATTATTAAAGTCAAACAACCTCAAGTAATTGTCCTAGAAAATGTCAAGCACTTAATCCATCACGACAAGGGAAACACCTTAAAAGTAATTATTGCCAGCCTAGAAGAATTGGGCTACAGCGTGAATTACAAAATGCTGAATGCTAAAAATTTTGGAATTCCTCAACATCGTGAAAGAATATTCATTATGGCAACTAAAGGTAAACCCTTCAATTTTTCTCGGGTTAAAACCCAGTTAACTCCAAAACTCTGGGATTTTCTAGACAAGACAGGGGATTTTGAAATATTGGATAAATCCGAGTATACTTTAATAGAGTCTCCGAAAAAGCAAGATTCGGGACTTTTGTTTGTAGGTTACAGAAATAAAGGTACTTGGAAAACTGGCGTGAGGCCGAATACAGAACATTTATCGAGAGTTCACAGACAGCCTAATCGCATTTATTCGGTAGATGGAGTGCATCCGACTATTCCTTCGCAAGAAACATCGGGCAGGTTTTTTATCTACATTCCTGAGCAAGATATGGTGAGAAAGTTGACGCTGAAGGAATGTTACCGTCTTATGGGTTTTCCTGAAGATTTTAAAAGTTATCCTAGTACGGGGGAAAGTTACAAGCAAATTGGGAATTCGGTTTGTGTACCGGTGGTGGAGGCGATCGCGCAAGAAATATTAAGTCAAAATTTATTGTGAAATGAGCCAAATGAACCACAAAGAAAAACTGAAGAATATATACAGCTTGTCGTTTTAAACGGAACTTCTCCCCGCTTAGCCCTCCAACCTTTTTGAAAAAGTCGGAGAGCTAAGCCAGAAAAGCTTTAACCTAGAACGCGACCCCACCTTACAAACTACCTTCGTTCACCTCAGTGTATTGATAGTTGTAGAACTCTGTTCCAGTTGCCTCGTTGATGATTACCACCCGTCCAGCACCCCGATCGTACATGACCCGAACCCGTCCATCGGAACCACTAAATTTATTGCCCGATGTGCGCGTCAAAACACCGGAGAAGTTGAACTCTCCTTCTGTAATCCGCACCCCAATCTGGTTGGCATTGCGGGTAGTCATTTCCGTGACTGGAGTCCCCGATGGTTGGCTGGGTGAAGGTTGACTGGATCCATTAGAGGAAGCGGTATCCCAGTAGATGTAGATCGATTCCTTGGCGAGGCGATAAATTTGCCCCTTGTCGCCGAGCCCAGACTGCCGATAGGCGACACGACCAGTTTGGTCGCGATAATTGCCTGGTTCATTGGCCACAGGGGTTAGGTAATAGTGGCTACCATTTTCCAGTTCGATGGTAACGGCACCCTGCCGTTGCGAAAAGGTACAGGAAGCGGAAGACGTGGCGCGATCTTCTCCTTTTGGATACACATCGCAGCGGGCCTTCACCGTGTCTGCTTTGGCGCTAATGGTAATACCGAAAGAGGCGATGGCCACTGCCACTGCTAAAAGCGAATTTGCAAGCTTCATCTCAAGAAAATCTCCTAATTATTAAGGGGGAACCACGAATCAGGATAGGCGAATCGATCGCACTTACCTTCCATCGTTTCTTTCACAACATCAAGCATAGGTTCAGGGCCACCGATAGCCAGAGAAGCTTGACAAAATAGAAGTTTACCGACACGGAGTTGGCTTAATGCCATGAAATGCGATCGGGAGTAAGCGGATTAAATAAGAGGTATCACAATCCAAGGAATGATACCAAATCCGGGTTAGCTATATCTCTGACCCACACCTCAACAGCCTTCTGCCGCACTGATACCGCCTGCATTAAGGCTCAAACTCTGATTCACTTTGAGAATATTTATCGGTCATATCTTCTTAAACCACTCTCGCCAATAAACTAAGGTTGCTGCTAAAGTAATATCTTTCGATCCTTCCCACTCACAGGATAAATGTAAGATTTTTTACCGGCATTAATCGGGCAGACCAAGCGTACTGCCCCATCGCCATTTATATTTTGCCAAGCAAGCCGAATACTACCTTTCTTACTTGGAAGTATCTTTGAGATTTTCGGAAAACTGTTGCCCATGCTATCCTAGACCTCAACAACCAATTTCATCGCTGTCCTAAAAGCATACTCAGTTGGTCTTAAAATTCCCTACTCATCCTCTTCTTCTAAATATAAAAGTTGGATCGGATCTTCGACCCTGATTCGGAAATTCAATAAACCGCTATTGCTACTGCTATCAGTAATCTGTTCCTTTGCGACAGTCATAAGATTAAATTCCTTAAGTCGATCGCACATTTTAGGCTAACACAGCCTAATGCTCTGCAATTCGGTAAGGTGCGCAGTGCGCACCCTACATTATTAGGACTCTTCATCCTTACTAAAAACAAGTATTAGGCGGGAACTTGGATTTTTTCAGTGCCGGCAAGCTCAAAGGCTGCGTGAATAGCCTTCAAAGCAGTTACGCCTTGTTCCTCATCCACAACGCAGCTAATTTTTATCTCGGAAGTGGCAATCATTTGAATGTTGATTTGCTGCCTAGAAAGCGCTTCAAACATCCTTGCCGCTACTCCCGGATGCGCTACCATCCCGGAACCGACTACGCTAACTTTGGCAATTTCTGTATC
This sequence comes from Microcoleus sp. AR_TQ3_B6, assembly GCF_036702785.1. Classification (NCBI taxonomy): domain Bacteria; kingdom Bacillati; phylum Cyanobacteriota; class Cyanophyceae; order Oscillatoriales; family Microcoleaceae; genus Microcoleus; species Microcoleus sp. AR_TQ3_B6. The sequence goes on from NZ_JAUBVJ010000048.1 coordinate 16,141, forward strand.
GACTGCTACTTCGCCCCATCCGAATTCTGGGGCGGCTTGTTCGAGGGTGTTTTTAGCAGCTTGGGCGTCAATTTGTGCTACGGTAAATGCAATGTCGCGAGTTAATATGCCGTCTATATTGTGGCAGCGCTGCGACTGAATGATCGTGTCTACGCTGATATTTTCTTCGGCTAAAAGTCCGAACAGTTTTGCTGCAACTCCGGGTCGATCGGGCAATTGGCGAATTGCTAGACGCGCTTGATTGAGATCCAAGGCAACGGCGCGGACTGCGGGCGGTTTGTGGGATGATGAATGCAGCCCAATAGGGGAGTTGGCGACATCAAATGCTTTGCAGAGTTCGGCAACGGCCCGATCGCAATCTTCAGCATCGATCGCACAACTAACTTTCACCTCGGATGTAGAAATCATTTGAATGTTAATTCCCGCATCCGCTAAAGTCTTAAACATCTGCGCCGCTACCCTCGGACGACCGATCATTCCCGCACCCGCAATGCTAACTTTAGCTATGGGCCGCTCTTCTGCTTTCACTTCTGGTTCTCCCAATTCTGGGCGAGAATTTTTGCCGAGGGCGGGGATAATTGCATCTGCAACGGCGGTGGCTTGTTGGAGAGATTTTCGCGTCACGGTGAAGGCGATATCGTTAGTATTTCCTTCGTGAATTGACTGGATAATTAAGTCTACATCGAGGTTTTGTTGGGCGATCGCACCAAACAACCGCGCTGCTACTCCCGGGCGATCGGGCAAACGCAGCAGCGACACCCCCGCCTGATCTAAATCAAATTCCACCGCATCCACCGCTTTTGCGAGTTCCAAGCCCTCCAAAGGCCGAGGTTGCGGGGGTGGGGACATTACCCGCGTACCCGGGGCGTCACTCCAGCTAGACAGCACTACCAGCGGCACGCCGTAATTCTTAGCAATTTCTACCGCGCGCGGGTGCAGGACTTTTGCGCCCAAACTCGCCAATTCCAGCATTTCGTCGCAAGTGATTTCGTCCATCAATTGGGCGTCGGCAACCAAGCGCGGATCTGCAGTCAAAATTCCGGGCACGTCGGTATAAATTTCGCACCTGTCGGCCTGCAGCGCTGCGGCGAGGGCAACTGCTGTTGTGTCGGAACCGCCGCGCCCCAAGGTGGTAATTTCCAATTCTCCGGCATCGGCGATACCTTGGAAGCCCGCAACCACAACGACTTTACCGCTTTTTAACTGGGTTTCGAGGCGATTCGGGTCGATTCGCAAAATCCGGGCGCGGGTGTGGGCGGCTTCGGTGACAATGCCAACTTGGGCGCCGGTGAGGGAAATTGCGGGCTGTCCCATTTCCTGCAATGCCATGCTCAAAAGTGCGATGGAGACTTGTTCTCCGGTGGAAAGCAACATATCCATTTCCCGCTTGTTGGGATTTGGGGAAATTTCCTTGGCGAGTTTAACTAAACCGTCGGTGGTTTTGCCCATTGCCGAAAGTACGACAACGAGAGAGTTGCCGAGCTGTGCTGTTTTTACTACTCGTCGGGCTACTTCCAGAATGCGATCGACCGTGCCAACCGAGGTTCCGCCATATTTCTGAACAATTAGTGCCATAGGACTTACACAAAAAGTGATGCAATACTTAAGCTAATATACGCAAATTTTCGCTCTCGACCGATGAATGTTTATATCGTTTCTGAGGAGGCTGCTAGGCGATCGGGTTTTTACAGCACACGATCTTCCTAGGCACACTGAATTGCCGTGTCCCTACCGGAACCTGCGACTGATGGGAATTTAGATTTTTGATTGAAGAATTCAAGCATTGCCAATGACTTATGAATAACCCAATCCCGATAATCATCAGTCAATCGATTTTAGATTTTAGATTTTAGATTTTAGATTGAAGCCTTGACCCCACGGATAAATACGTTAGGCAAGTTTCTCGGATACACGTTTTTTATTTCTGGACGGATGAATCCGGGGGCTTGTATCCTGGATGCTTTCGGTCATCCCCAATCTCAAATCTCAAATCTCAAATCTCAAATCTCAAATTGAATTACTCGCCTTCTAACTCTCGCAAACGCGCTTCTAAAGCTTGAATTCGCAATTCAGCTTCTATGCGCCTTTGTCGTTCTCGTTCTGCTTCTGACTGCGCTTGTTCTGCAGCCAATTCGGCTTGTTGGGCCCGTTCCTCGGCCGCCAGCAGCAAATTCCCGGAAGCATCCCACCAGCGCAGCCAAGGCAGTTCTACGCCCTGATAAACCCCTTGCCAAATGCCTAATTCCACTCCTATTTGTGCGATCGGGTAATGTCCGCGCTGATTGGGTGGGACTAACTCGAAGCGATCCTCTACCAAATGATACACTTCAACTTGTGCCTTTTTGACTTCATAAATGCCGTAAAAAGCAGGTCTAATTATGCGCTCGTAAATCCAGAATTTGCCCTGGCGAGGAGTTCTATCTCTTTCTTCACTGCCATCGCCCGACACAAATTCAAGTACAATTAGAGGCGGCCTTAATTCCTGCCACATTACATAGGAGCGGCGAAGATTTCCGTCAAGAGTTGGCGGCACGTCGGGCACGTAAAACCAATCAGGTGCTTCGGCTCCTCTTTCTGGGGGTTCCGGGGGCCGGGCCACTCGCCAATAAATACCGGAATCTTGACCGATGCAGTATTGCCCGTCGGGATGAACTTGCTCTAAAACCGGTCGAATTGATGTTGTTAACAGGATGCTTTGAGGGTGCTCTTGAAAATTTTTCACAAAAGTACCGTCGGAGTCTGGTAATTGAGTGTGGTCTGGGAAATCTGTTGCTAGAATTTCTGGTTTTTCGGTGACACTCATGTTGACCTCTTGAATTTTGAAAAATTAGACTTATAATTGGTGGCTGAGAAATTAATAATGCTATCCCGCCATAGGAAACCTCCGGTTGCTATCTAGAAAACTTTTAGGAATATGAGTCAGTACAAGTTAATTATTTTTGACTTCGACGGCACTTTGGCAATTACTCACAAAGCTATTATATATTGCTTTACCAAAACCTTTGAAAATTTCAACATTATCCCGCCTGCTGCTGATACTATTATAGGTACGATCGGCATCAATTTACCAAATAGTTTTAAAATCCTGCATCCGGCGATCGAGGAAAGCGCAATTCCCGAATGGGTTGAAACTTACCGCTCTTATTATCGGACTGAAGGTGAAAAGCAGGTAGATTTATTTCCCGGGACAAAGCAAATATTGCAGTTGGTGAGCAAGTCGGGATTGAGCCTGGGAGTTTTCAGCAATAAACACGTGAGTTTTGTTAATTTATTACTAACAAAATTGAAAATTCACAGTTTTTTTGATTTAATTTTAGGTGATAACGGACAAATAATCCTCAAACCCAATCCGGCTGTTTTTCACTCGATGATTAAACCGCTGTTCCCGGAATTGGATAACAGTCAAGTTTTAATGGTTGGCGATACAGCGGTTGATTTGCTGTTTGCTAAAAATGCTGGGATAGATGTTTGTTGGGCGGCTTACGGATATGGCGATCGCGCTCAGTGTCTCGCCCTAAAACCGACTTTCGCGATCGACGATATTTCAGAACTTGCTGCGCTCGTTAAAAATTAATTTTTTCTCGCTTTTTTCCAGAAGAGTTTGAATCATTTAAATCACAAGTATTTAATTAAAAATATTTCAATAGAGCCGGATGCTATATAATTTTGATTGAAGTGAAAAAATAAATGCGCGAACCTGTAAGCAGCCTAAACGCGGTCAAGTAAACCATACTAAAGATAGAGTTATTGCGACAACAGCTCTTATAAATTAACAATTAGGATTCATTTGAAGGCACAAGGCGCAAGGCACAAGGCAGAAGGAAAAAAAATGATGGAGGTCAGATTTTTTTTAGGTAGAATTTACAGCAAAAATTCTGCATGATAGCCTTCTAACTTCTGCCTTGGCAAAACAGGGCAATTCTGTTAAAATCTAGGGTCTGCTGCCAGTCTGGATCGAAAATAAACTCAATCTATAGAAACTCATGCAGATCGATATAAGCATTCCTTCTGAAACGCTATCGCCGACCCGCACTGGTGGCAATGCACCGAATTTAATAGAAGAAGTATTCCGGCTGTACGATCGCGCGCTGGCAGCAATCAGCAACGGCATCGCGATCGCGGACGCTACCCAGCCGGACAAGCCCATAGTCTACTGCAACCAGGCTTTCGAGAGGATTACAGGCTACGATCGCAGCGAAATAATCGGGCAGAACTGCCGCTTCCTGCAAGGCCCGGATACCGATGGCGCTGCCGTCGCTAAAATCCGCGTCGCCATGAAAGAACAGCAGGACTGCAAAGTAGTTCTGAAAAACTACCGCAAAGACGGCACCTCCTTCTGGAACGAACTCGCCATCTCGCCGGTGCGCGACAGCAGCGGGATCGTCACCCACTTCATCGGCGTCCAATCTGATATCACGGATCGCTTCCAAGCAGAAGAAGCCCTCAAACAAGCCGAGGCAAAATACCGCAGCATCTTTGAAAACGCCACCGAAGGCATATTTCAAACCACCCCAGACGGGCGCTACCTCAGCGCCAACCAGGCACTCGCCCGAATCTACGGCTACGATTCCCCGTCAGAACTGAAGGCAAAATGTTCGGCACAAAACCTTTACGCCGATGGCGCCCGCCGCGCTTCCTTCATAGCAGAAATCAGCCAAAGTGGCTCCCTGAAAGAGTTTGAGTCCTGCGTCCGCCGCAAAGACGGCAGCACTACCTGGATCTCGGAAAACGTGCGGGAAGTCCGCGGCGAAGGCGGCGAACTCCTTTACTACGAAGGAACCGTCGCCGAAATCGCCGCCCGCAAAGAAGCTGAAGCAGCCCTGCGAAATCAAGAATACTGGCTGAAAACCGCGATTAACGCCGTGCCCGACGCGATCAACCTCACAGACAGCGAGGGGCGCTGGCTGATTGCCAACGACTACGCCCTCAAACTTTTGGGCTGGGAAACTGCAGACTACCAGGGCAAAACTACTGCCGAACTCGCAGCCGCAGCCGATCCGAGAGTCAGAAAAATCTTGCTAACTTGGCAGGAAACCGATGAAAAAACCTGGCAAGCAGGTACTCTCACCTCCAGCCGCCAAAGTGTCCCCTTGCCCACAGGCGGCAGCAATTTGTTTGAAGTGCGGAAAGTGCCGCTGTTCAACCCCGACGGTTCGCGCAAAGGTTTGGCAGTCGCGGGGCGGGACATCACCCAGGAAGTGGAAGCGGATGCAGCTTTGCGAGACAGCGAACAGCGGTTTCGGGCAATTTTTGAACGCGCTGCCATCGGCATGGTAGTCGCTACCCTCGAAGGTATGGCGCTGGCGACTAATCCGGCATTTCAAGCAATGCTGGGGCTTGAGGAAGCTCAACTGCGGGGTATGGACCTCGAGGAATGCGCGCACCCGGAAGACGTACAAGCCGATCGCGAGTTGCGCCAACAGTTGGCCGCGGGCTCGTGCGAAGCTTACCAAATCGAGAAGCGCTACCTCCGCCAAGACGGCAGCATCAGGTGGGCACGCCTCAGCGCCTCTGTCATCGACAGCAGTCAGGGAACGCCACAGTTTATTTTGGAAATGGTAGAGGATATTACCGATCGCAAACAAGCCCAGTTAGCTTTATTGCAAAATGAGGCTAAGTGGCGATCGCTGATTTTCAACAGTTCCGACATCATTACTATTCTCGACAAAAGCGCTCGCATTGTTTACGAAAGCCCTTCTGTAAAAAGAGTTTTGGGGTACGACGCCGAGGAACTCGCTAGTCAAATGGTTCTCGATTTCATCCACCCTGATGACCTTGCCTCGGTGATATCCTACCTCGAAAAACTCCTGGCAAATCCAGGCACTCCGATCGCCGTAGAAGGTCGGTTCCGGCGCGCTGACGGTTCTTGGTCTTTTCTCGAAGGCGTCGGCATTAACTTGCTAGCAGACCCCGCTGTGAACGGAATAGTGCTCAACTCCCGCGACATGACGGCGCGCAAGCAAGCAGAGTACCGCCTCAGCAAAATCAACGAGTGCTTTTTGGGATTCACCACCGAGGCCGCTGACAACATCCAGCGCCTGACATCCTTAGCCGGCGAGCTTTTGGAGGGAAGCTGCGCCATCTACAGCCGCGTCGATGACGGTCTGCTGCGGGCGATCGGGACTTGGCAAGTGCCGCCGGACTACCCGCTGGTCGATCGCGCCGAGGGCCACATCTGCACTGACGTATGCAGGAAAGGAAGCGATCGGGCTGTCGCCCTTCCTGACTTGCAGAACACGATCTACGGCCAAATCGATCCCGCTGTCATCCGCTACCAACTGCGAAGCTATCTGGGACAAGCAGTGCGCCAGGGCGACAATTACGTGGGTGCGATGTGCGTTGTCTACACCGACCCGATCGCGCCCACAGAAGCCGACTGCAAGCTGATCGGAATTATTGCTGGGGCGATCGGAGTCGAAGAAGAACGGGCCGCCGCCGCCGATCGCGACCACCAAAAATCCCAAGAACTGCAAACAGCTTTGCACGATTTGCAGCAAACTCAAATGCAGTTAGTACAAACCGAAAAAATGTCTTCCCTCGGACAGGTGCTAGCAGGAATTGCCCACGAAATTAACAACCCAGTTGGCTTTGTCGCTGGCAACCTCTGCCACGTCCGGGGCTACGTTCTCGACTTGTTAGAAATCGTGCAAGCCTATCGAGAAGAGTACCCAAATTCCCCAGCCCAAATTCAGCAACAAGCCGATGATATAGACTTAGAATTTCTAGCCGAAGACCTGCCAAAATTGCTCAATTCGATGCATACAGGATGCGAGCGAATTGTAGAAATTATTCAAACACTGCGCAATTTCTCGCGGGCTGACGAAGCGAAAATCAAGACTGCCGACATTCACGAAGGTTTAGAAAGTACCTTGTTAATGTTGAACAGCAGGCTGAAAGCCAAGGCCAACTGGCAGGGCATTAAAGTGATTAAAGAATACGGAGAACTGCCGGAAATAAACTGTCATCCCGGACTGTTAAACCAGGTATTTATGAATGTATTGGCAAATGCGATCGACGCCTTGGAAGAAAGCAGCAGCCAAGCACAAGACACCGAAAATTCTACCTGTCCTACTATTACGATTCACACAGAAACGATTGATGACAAGTCCATCTGCATTCGGATTAAAGACAACGGTTCGGGCATTTCCCAAGATCAGATCGTGCGTTTGTTTGACCCGTTTTTTACCACAAAACCCGTAGGCAAAGGCACAGGTTTAGGTTTATCAATTTCGCACCAAATTGTCGTTGAAAAACACAACGGCAAATTGCAGTGCCTCTCAGAACCCGGTCAAGGCACTGAATTTATCATCGAAATTCCAATTCGTTGACATCAGGACGACGCTAATCAGGATATCATGCTCGATCTGATGGGTATTTATCGAAATTCCCTTTAAAAACCCCTTGATAAGACTGGTTGAAACCGCTCCTACCCAATCCAAGTCAGAGCCCAGACTGACTAAGAAATAAACGGGGTATTTAAGCCGGATTTGGTATGAGACGGATCTGATAGGCAACAAGTAGTTTGATATCAAATCTGTTAGCAGGGGAATTATTCCTATCTCTCTTCTACTCATCTGCGTAAATCTGCGTTAATTCCTGGTCATCTGCGGTTAACAAATTATCTTTTTTTTAACCGCAGATGAGGGCAGATAAACACAAATTAACGCAGATGAATTAGAGCAATTTCGGTGGCACTAATTCATCTGTTAGCCTGGTAATTATTCCTATGTCTCTTCTATTCATCTGCGTGAATCTGCGTCAATCTCTTGTCATCTGCGGTTAACAAACTATCTTTTTTAAACCGCAGATACAGGCAGATTAACACAGATTAACGCAGATGAATTAGAGCAATTTCGGTGGCCCTATCCCTCGGGAATTGTTGACTGTTGGCTGGATTTGACGCCCGACGATGCCACCGGAGTTGATATGAGATCCTACCCTAACGCGGTAAGGTTTTTCAGGCGTACTTTACATATAGCAATCCTAAATCATTTGTGAATTTTTTACTTCCTCTCCGCGGGTTCGGGGAGGGTTGGGTTGGGGTAAAAAATTTATGACTCATTGAGGATTGCTATATAATTATGTTCAAGTCTGCCCTAATTTAGTTAAAAACTAAACTGCGTCCGCAAATTGCCCACAAAAATTGTCGGGTTGTTATCGAAATTATTGGCATTGCCGATCGCATAAAATGCCGGCACGATCGAAATATGGTCGGTGAGAGGCAAATAATAAGTTGCCTCAATGTCGTACTGCGTGCCGCCATTCCCTCCGCCAGAAACCAGAAACCTCCGACCGCTAGTAAAGTCAAAAGGTACTAAAAATGATACCGTAAGCAAAGCTCCTTCTTTGAACAAATCGGGAAATGCAAGTCCTAACTGATAAGATTGATTTTTGATCGTGCCGTCGGGTCGGTTAGTCTTGGGAAATATATTGGTTTCGGCGTAGCCGTAGCGGCCGAAAAGACCAAAGCGGCGAGTGACTAACCAATCGAAGTTGAAACTATAAGTATTCGCAGTCGCATTGCCCAGGCGACCGCCGAAACCGTCATCTGCCACACCGTTTAACGGCTTGCTGTTAGGAGATCCAATTAAGCCGCCGATTTGCTGGATGTTGGAACGGCTGTACAGAAAGCGCAAATTAGCCCGATCGCTCGGACTGAATGTTAATTCTGCTGTAGCCGTATTCGTGCCGCCAAACAAGCCTTGAGACGGATTGGAAGCGGAATTAAACACGGAAGTCGGTAAAAATTCTGTACTCTCGCCCAAATAGCCAAAACGCAGTTTCAATGGGCGGCCGATATCCCACAAAACCAAAGCACCGGCACCGCGTTTGGTAGCGCTTAACAAGGGGCTGTTGTTAGAATTAAAGCTGCTGGCACCGTTCACGAAAAAGTTAAAGTTATTGTTGTCAAAGTAGCGGTAGAAATTAATCCTCGGCCCGACTACTACTTGCAAGCTTTTGCTAAGCGGGAACCGATAGGAAAGTTCCCTCAGGATAACTTCATTGGGATTTACTCCCGCAGTTTGATCGAGAAAAGGAGTGCCAAAGGTATTGAACAGACCTGTGGAAGTATACTGATTTGCTGGGGAATTCCCGTTACCTACAGCTAGCTGTGTAATCAATTCGTCTTTCCCTGTAAAGGAAGTAGTGAGAGTTAACCAAACTAACTGGCTGAAAGTGATTTCTGGGTCGTCAACTTTCTGGACTATGGGTCTGTTGGTGACAGGATCGCGTCCGGCTACTCGATCGAGCCCAGCAGCTTTTCCATTTGTTGCTTCAACTCGGACTCGCTCGCCGGCAAAAGCTCCAGTCAGGTTAAACCAAGCAAATCCGTTTAGTTTAGTAGTAGTTGAAAATTGGTTGGCTTCCAATTCGGCTGTTCGAGCTTCTAAAGCATCTACTCTACCGCGCAATGTAGCTAATTCTGCCGCAAATTCTTCTTGCAGTTTTTGCAGAGATGCTAAATCTTCTCGGCTGACTAAATTACCAGTAGAACCGCTCATTTGTTTGGTAATTTGATCCAAGCAAGCATTTAATCCGGCGGCAAATTCGTAGCGAGTCATGGCCCGATTGCCTCGGAATGTGCCGTCTGGATATCCCGCAATGCAGCCGTATCTTTCTACTAGGGATTGCAAGGCGCCAAAAGCCCAATCTGTTGGCCGCACGTCGGACAGTTGGGAAACCGAGGTGACTTGTGCTGCGTCTTCTTGTATGCTCAGGTCATCAGCGGTGCCCGTCTCGCTGCTGATATCGGCAACTTTGCTGGCTTCAGCAACGTTTTGATACTGAGGGGAGTTGGCAATTTCTAACTCCTGTGGGGGCGATTCTCCCATAGCCCCCGTTATTTCTGGGGGTGTTGCTGCTTTATCCTCTGCTGCTTTATCTTGTTTGGGTAAAGTTCGATCGACTGTTACTGTATCTGTTTCGGGTTCGGGGCGATCGACTGTTACTGTATCTGTTTCGGGTTCGGGGCGATCGACTTTTGCTGTATCTGTTTCGGGTTCGGGGCGATCGACTTTTGCTGTATCTGTTTCGGGTTCGGGGCGATCGACTGCTGAGTTAGTCTCTGCGGTTATCGTCGCTAACGGAGGTATCTCAATCTTAACTGCTGCCTGCGCGGAGTCTGGGTTAGCCACAGGGACGGCACTACCTTCTAGCGCAACTTCGGGAGTTGAGGTATCCTGAATTTGAGCTGTTGCGGCGATCGGCCCTAAAGGCACCGCCACACCAGAAATCAAGAAAGACAGCCAAAAAGCTTTAACGGAGGTTGAATTCTTCACCACAACTCTCACACCACTTGTTAAAAATTAAATCTGGCCAATCTTAAACGATCAGCTTGCTTATAAATGTATATTGTTTAACAAATTCTTATAAATAGTTAAAGCTATTTTAGGAAGCGATTGATTCCCAATCATTAATGACTGATGACTACTGACTACTGACTAATTCTCAAAATGAAGTTTTTATTAGTTACAGATTTAGACAACACGCTAGTTGGAGATGACGAAGCAACTCAAGTTTTAAACCAGTTCTTGCAATCAAAGCGAGCGCAAATTTGTTTGGTTTACGCTACCGGGCGTTCTCATGCTTCAACTAGGGAATTAATTGCCCAAAAGCAACTGCTAGCACCAGACTATTTGATCGCAGGTGTAGGCAGCGGAATTTACCAAGACGGAACCCTCGATTTAGATTCGGCGGAATATCTTTCTCAAGCCAGGGATAAAATAGCGATTGCCTCTTTAGCTGAGCAGTTTTCTCAGGTTAAATCCCCATCCCCAAAAGAACAAAATCCTTGGAAAATCAGTTATAGTCTGGAACCAGCAGCAGAGAACAGCTCGACGGTCCAGGCTTTCCAGCAAAAGTCAACTGAATCGGGACTGCCAGCTCAAACCATTTTTAGCAGCAATAGCGATGTGGAGCTTTTACCGCAAACTAGCAATAAAGGCAATGCCCTTACTTATTTACAAAAGCGCCTGCAAATTCCATCTGAGGCAACATTAGTTTGCGGTGATTCTGCCAATGATATCAGTATGTTTGAACAAGATGTCCGGGGAGTAATCGTCGGTAATGCTCTGTCAGAACTCTTAGAATGGCATCGCGAATGCGGCACAGAAAATCATTATTTAGCCCGTTCTGCTTGCGCTTGGGGAATCATGGAAGGAATCGCATATTTTTGGGAATTTTGATTGCCGAAAATCCGGTTTGGTTTGTAGTGAGGACTAAAGTCCTCATAAAAATCAGAGGGCTGAAGTGCTCACTACCAACACACCCCAAGCACCCCAAGTCCCGCAAACCCTTAAAATCTGTTCAGAATTTCAACCGCGTATCCATCAAACCTGCGAGTTGCGATACCATTCGCCTGTACTGCTTTATCTGGAAATTGGGTTGAAAACCCCGTCCTTCTAGGACGGGTTTAATTTCTTAAATGCCTTCCTAAAAATTAGGGGATTGCGGGTATTTTTGGTTGACTAAAATAGTCAAGGTTAAATTCCTTTGCCCGAAGTGAAACACTTAAGACACACTTTCAGGCATAAATTGTTGGACCCTGAGCAGCGAATACTCTTAAAATAGCTAGAGAATCAACGTATTCTCATTACCAGAAAACAAATAATTTGGTTCATTTGTTAAGTAGGGTAGGGCATACCCGAACTCGCTTGTTCATATCCTAATACGCTTTTGGAGATAGACCCTAGGCGGGTTGTTGTGAGTTGAGCTCGTCAATTAGTAGTATTTTCTACGGTTGAAAGGTTTAAGAATTGCCTTCATGACATAACGCTTAAAGGTCAGTCGATGAATTAAGAATCCCCACGCCTTTAGGCTGGGGAGTGTCAAAAAACGTAATCGAACTTAACTTTAGTTACCTAAAGCGAGTTGAAGTTTATTTCCTACCCTGTGGGCTGTCGGCTATCCCAAGATAAGTCGGCTAAGTTGTTCTGCATTTAAATTGCATATTTCGATCCCATATCAAAACTCGTCAAATCCTCGGATCCTCTCGGACTCTCCCCGAATCCCCCTCTAATACCATAAACAATCTAGGTGCATAACAGCTTATCCCCCGATCGCCAAAGGTTCTATAGTTAAGCTTAGCGCCTCAACCTAAATTACTTTCTCTAGAAGAAGTTATCTTTCTAGATGAAGAAGATGTAGGTTTAGTCTACTATTTGCCCCATTAGTTCAGCTCGCCAACGCACCGCCACATGGAACAAAATACTTTACCCGTAGAGGTGATTCTCTCTCACCCCCGCCAATCCTTAGGCAACATTCGGCTGGATTGGACGCCACAACCTGGGAACTATCTAGATTTAGAGGGACAAACCTATGCTGTTTTGGAACGCCACCACCGCTATCAACTCAAATCCGGCCGCTACCGACTGCAAAAAATTGCCCTGTACGTGCAGTCGGCCACACCGCTGACGGAAAGAACTTGTGTAAGCGGCGTCTGGGTTATCGGAGATGCTAGCTGTCGCTTTAATGCTCGATCGGAAATTCTGCGCTGTGCTGTCAATCCCAATGGCCCGTGCTCGCGCTGCTGCGATTACGAAAAGTCTTGAACCATCGAGCCTGTACACAATTCCACCTTGCTCGCCCAACCGAGAGTGCCGAGGATATGGGCGTCTCCCTCATTTACGACAAACTATCAAAACCAGCTAGCAACTCTCGAAGCGGATTTAACTGGTTCCCGAAAGCGGTAATCGATCTTCTGATAGCTGTGCAGCACGTCGCGAATGCCAGCATGAATCAAATTTTCTATGTGTAGCAACTGCTCTGAAGAACAGCGAACCTGGACTTTTTGGTTTGACACAGACTCGCCGGAGTCGATCGCAGTATATCTATTAGGAACTCGGCTGAGCACGTAAGCAATTAAATCCTGTCGCAAGCCAGAAGGCGAAAAAGCTTGTTGGTACGGATGCGTCGGATAAGACTCCAAGATAATTTCTACTTCTTCTGTAACTACTGCCAAGGTAATATTGACAAGATTTTTCTGCATTTTCCCCATCCCCAAACACTCGCTAATTAATATTTTTGTGTCCATCTCGATCTCGTGTGATTTCTGCTGAATCTTAGCCGGCTAATACCGCACATCGTTCTTCGGGAATCACCCGCTCGATCTCGGAACTTACCTCTTCTATAACCCGCAGCACGTAGCAGGGAATCTTGTCCGATAAAATAGCACTTGCCACCATACCCGTGTGAATTTCTAAGACTGCTTCTGCTGGTGCTTCAAACATCAGTCGCTGTCCCGGAAATATCACTTTTTCCATGTACCAATTAGGAATGTTCGCAATCCGAACCACCTGAACTAGGTGGGTAGCATTTGCGTAATAGCACAGAATCTGGTTCTTACCTTTAGAAGATAGCTGATATGACATTTGAAAAATCTCCCCACTCTTTCAACAACTTACTGAGACTTGGCTTTGCCTGTTAGTGGCAATTGCGAGTTTGGCTCTTGACAAAACGACCGACTTATTTTTGGGGTTTTATTCGAGAGGGCGAATCACATCCTCAGTTATTAATTTTTTTACCATTGAGTTCTCATGCCAACACTTAGAGGACTGGCGCAGAAACCCCGTTCTTCCCGGTTAAAAAACCCGGTTTTTGTGGTATGCAGGGTCTCACTCCTGACTTATTCAGGCTGGTTCTGCTGTGGCACCATTTAATCGAAAGTACCGTCACTGAACCCAACTCCCCTGACAACAGGTTCGTTCTTTGGCAGCGGAATGGTGTTGAGATTACGATCGGGCTTCTGATCCAGAGCCTAGAGTAAAATTTATCTAAAAAATATGAGGAAATTATGAAGACCATTATTTTTTTTCATAAATATACTTTTGCCGAAGCAGGGATGACAGCACTTAGGCAAAAACCGGGTTTTTTACCAAAAAACTTGGCTTGATCTGCGATCCTGGGTTAAAAAAACCCAGTTTCTGAGGGAAGTCTTCGTAACTCTTGGATTAGCAGCCCCAAACGGGGTTTTTTACCAAAAAACTTCGCTGCATCTGCGATCCCGGATTAAAAAAACCGTTCTTGAGGCAAGTGTTTGTAACTTCTGGAGGAGTTATTCTGCCGGCAAATACGGTAGTAGCCGATCGGCTTTGCGCGCAGCAAAAAACCCCGACTCCCTGAGATCGTCTCTCGAACTTCTAGGGAATCAGAGTTTAAATTAACCAATCACCGATCCATCTCAAAGCTAAATCAAAAAAATGAGGAAATTCTGAAAACAGCAGGAAAAACTAGGACTTTCCTGGACGCAGAAACCCGGTTTAAAAACATAATTGCGTGATTTTTGCAAGAGATTGGGAACGAGAAAGCGGGTTTTCGATCGTCATCCGGCTTTAATGCCCGCTGGATTCTTCAGTCGGGTCCTTGCCGACTTTGTCTGTCTAGTAGCGGTTTCAACCGCCGAGTTCGAGCTGCTATTTGCCCTCGCCGACTTTGTTTGTATATTAGCGGTTTCAACCGCCGAGTTCGATCGGCTATTTGCTACGTGCGATCGCATTTTCCCCCAGTTTAAGACAACGGTTCCCAACCCAGAATTTCCGCAACTTGCTGTGCCAAACTCAAAGGATCAAAAGGCTTGGCAATCACCCCCGCTACCCCCAAATCAGCAAATTCGCTCAAATCCATCGCCTGCACCTTAGCAGTCAGGAAAATCACCGGAATCTCCCGAGTAGGCGCATTGTTTTGCAGCAAACTAAACAAAGCAACTCCGTCCATATCGGGCATCATCACATCTAGCAGAATAGCGTCAGGGAGTTGAGTTTCAGCTAAAAGCCTTCCTTCGCTGCTGCTGAGCGCGCTCAGTACCGTCCAGCCGCCTAAATGTTCCAGACAGGCCTGAATCACGCTGCAGAGGTTTTTTTCATCATCGATTACCAGAATGCGCTTTGCTGACATAATTAAAACTCAAATTTTAGATTAATCATGATAAACCCAAAAAAACTTACGCACGCTGCCTCATCAACCCGGTTTTTTCGCAGATATCGCAGAAGGAAGAAGCAAGACGGCAGAAGCAACCAGCAATAAAATTAACTGTTTCAGCAATTAAGAACGTCCTAATACTCTTGGCGGTTGCTATATTTGGGCGCTCACTTACTTAAACCGAGAACAGAAAAATCGACAGATAGCCCTCGCAAACTCATTCTTCCCGCGTGCGTTGCGAGGAAAGTTAGCTTTCGCGATGTCTTATGAAAGCAATCTCAAAAATCCAAACTTTTTCCCCCTTCGCCTTCCAACGGTGCGGGCACTGTGAAATAGAAACTGCTTCCTTCTGAGACAACACTTTCGGCCCAAATTCTGCCGCCGTGCTGCTGCACGATGCTGCGACAGATAGCCAAACCCAAACCCGTACCTCCTTTTTGGCGGGAGTCAGAAGCATCCACCTGTTGAAACCGTCCAAAGATAGTTTCTAGTTTATCCGCAGGAATCCCCCGCCCTCGATCTTTGACTGCAAATAAAACCCGATCGCCCAAATCTTCAACCCTGACAGTTACTGTACTCTCCGGAGCTGAGAATTTTATCGCATTGCTCAACAAATTTACCAGCAGTTGAACGATCCTGTCCGGGTCAGCCCAAATTTTTGCCCTTTCGGGCAAAATCGACAAATTAATGTTATTTTCAGCAGCCACAGACAGCACAGCTTCCGCAGACTTCCGGATCAAAACAGCCGCATCGCACCACTGCTTGACGAGGATAACTTGGCTCGATTCGAGCCGCTCTAAGTCTAGAATATCGTTGACCAAACGCACTAACCGTTCGGTATCGCTAGACGCGATTTTTAACATCTGTTTGGCAGTTTCCGGTCGATCTTTGAGTACCCCAGCCGCCAGCAAACCTAAAGAACCGCGAATTGAGGCAAGCGGCGTTCGCAGTTCGTGGCTGACAATGGAAATAAACTCATTTTTCATTTTTTCAATTGCCCGACTTTCTGTGATATCTGTGATTGTGCCGACGTGACCGACTAGTTGATCTCTGTCGGAAAAAATCGGAGCTGTTTTAAGCCGACAAAACCGGATTGTTCCGTCTCGCTGGATGTGGCGGAATTCGCAGGAAAATTCCCCATCTAGCGATTGCGATTCCGACCATTTAGACAGAATTAGTTTGATGTCTTCGCGGTGAACAAACCGCATCCAGCGGTTTCCTAAAGCTGCTGCCGGCGCGAAACCGCCAATTGCTTGACAGCGGGGATTTGTATAGGTACATTTCCCCTCAGTATCGATTTTGAAAATGCCGACGGGCGAACTTTCGCTCAGAGAGCGAAATAAAGCTTCGCTTTCCCGGAGTTCTGCTTGAGAGCTTTCTAGTTCTCGGGTTCGCTGCAAAACTCGCATTTCTAACTGTTCGTTGAGCTGTTGGAGGGCGGCTTCAGCAAGTTTGCGGTCACTAATATCGCGGTGTACTGATACCCAATGGGTAAACCCACCTGTTTGATCGGCGATCGGCACAATGCTCATTTCTACCCAAAATTGGGTCCCGTCTTTGCGATAATTGATCGAGTCAACCCGCACCGGCTGCCAGGTTTCCAAAGCTGTCCGAATTCGATCGATACTGGCGCGGCCTGTTTTTTCTCCTTGCAAGATGCGCGGCGTTTTGCCCAAAACTTCTTCTAGCGTATAGCCGGTCATCCGGGTGAAAGCTGGGTTGACATAAAGAATTCGCGGGCCCGGTTCGTCAATCGGTTCAGCTTCGGTAATTAACACGGCGTCGTTAGTGGTGGTGACTGCTGATTCCAACAGGCGCAACTGCAATTCTCTAGCTTTGCGATCGGTAATTTCTGTAACTGTCCCCACCATCCGCACTGCATCACCTGCTTCGTTGTAAAAAAACTTACCTTTCCCCTCAATCCAGTGAATGCTGCCGTCGGGCCAAACCACGCGGTTTTCGCTACAGAAATCCGATCGCTGGGCGATCGCCTGATTTATAGCATTCTGAATACTGTTTAAATCTTCTGGGTGAACGCAAGCTGCAAAACTTTCAAAAGTTCCGCCAAAAGTTCCCGGCGTCAACCCATACAACTCTTCGTGTTCCCTCGACCAAACAATGCGATTTTTCTGCACGTCCCAGTCCCAAAATCCGATTTTGGTAGCCGACAAAGCTAAGCTAAGCTGCTGATTGGTTTTCCGCAACTCCATGCTAGTAATAGCAACTCGAAGTTCTCGGGCTATTTCGATTTCGCACCGCTGCCAAGGCAAAGATTTTAACCTCACAGTTTCTTGCCACAACTCAAAGGAATTGCGAGGAGACATCGACCGGCTACCATCCGGTTGAAGTTCAATTTGCCCGTGTGGTTGACCGGCCCAGTTGACAGTTTGAATTGCTTCGGGACGGAACCACAAAATGTAATAATTTTGCATTTCGGACATGGCAAGTACCAGCAAACCGCTAGCAATTTCTTTAAAGTTCTCGGAGGGCGGATACAGTTTTGAGAGAGAATCTGTATGAAAAATATCATTATTTATTTGAGTTTTTACCCAAGCAATCAATTTTTCGATTTCTACCAATTCCGGGGTTTTGCCGATGGCTGTTAAATTTTCATTGGCACACACAACTCCACCGGTAGCGCCCACTAATGCCAGCAATTCATCTGGGGATTTAAGTAAACCTTCTACAAAGCAGTGTTCTTGAGAAATTTTAGTGACAAATTTATGGCAAATTTCTTTTAAATAACTTGCATATTCCCGGTCTTCGCTATCTTGTTTGTAGCTAAGTTCTAGATTCACAAACTTGGCTAGCAGTTCGCAAGCCGTTCTTATTTCGTAGTTGACATACTTTCGTGTTGGGTGGTGACAGGCGAGCAATCCCCAGAGTTTTTTATCTTTGATTAATGTCACTGTCATGCTAGCGCCAACGTTCATATTTTTGAGATATTGAACGTGGCAAGGGGAAACAGTTCTCAACAAAGAGCCGCCCAGCTCCAGGGGCCGACCGGTCAGCGGATTGCAGTCAGGAATTAGTTCTACAGGCTGACAGTTAATATCGGGAATAAACCGAATTAAATTCATGTTGAACAGGTTTCTTGCCTGGGCGGGAATATCGCCAGCGGGATAGTGCAGTCCCAATAAAGGAGCCAAACTTTCTACTTTGTCTTCGGCGACAACTTCCCCCGCACCTGTGGCATCAAATTGATAGACGATCGCTCGATCGAAACCGATCATCCTCCGCACTTCTTCAACTGCTGTCTGACACAGCATTTGCAGGTTTGGTGTTCTGTGGATTTTGTCGATCGGCTCTTGGACTAAATGATAAAAATTGATACAATCGCTAGCTTTTGGGGAAAGAACCGACTCGATTTCAACAATTAATGCTGAACTAGAGTGATGCAGCGTCCCCTCAAAAAAAGACTGGCGGTTTTGAGTTTTAAATGATAATCTGATACCCTTAGTATGCTGATTTTTTTCAAATAAAGCTTTTTCTATAGCCTCAATTTCTTCAGTCTCAACAAATTCATGTAAAAATTTGCCCAAAAGTTCTTCGGGGTAAATGCCGAGATCCTCAAAAGTATTGTTGCTAACTTGCAAAATTTTCAACACAGGGGATTCAAGCACCAAAAGGATGCCATGAGGTTGAATCGAAGCCGGGGCGTAAATTAGTTCGCAGTCGCTGTTATTGAGAGTGCCTGTGTCTGAGGGCAATATCATTGCTTTCCTATGATTAATACTTCTCTAAATTAGTCTATGTTCTTGATAAGCGGGCCAACATCTATCAACGCCACCGCGGCCGAACCACACAATCAAAAAATCCCAAGTCTTGGCTAAGGCTTCCTGATTCGTTTCGGACACGCACGGCATATTTCCTCCTAGTTATACCAGTTTAAAAAAAAATCAAACTGTAGGCAAGCTCGTGGTTTCGAGCTTCATCATTCATTCCCCATTCTTCAGTTATATAATTATTTAAATTTTTAATTTAAAATGGTATTAGTGTTGTGCCTGAGCCAGTCTGTGCCTCAGTTGAGTCCGCTCCAAACGATTCAGGAGGCGAGCAATCAATTCCGGTTGGACGATCGGCTTGTTCACGTAGTCGTCAGCACCTGCAACAAACATTTGGCGCACTGTTTCCGACTCGGAATGAGCCGTCAAAAATAGCACGGGGAGCTTGCTCCAGCGCAAATCGTTGCGCACTGCCAAACACAGCTCAATACCACTGTAACCGGGCATCTCCACATCTAAAATTAGCAAATCCGGACAAGTGGTTTCGAGTACCTCCCAGAACTTTTCGGGCTCATCCAATGTTGTTACTTGAAATCCCCAAGGTTGTAGGATCACTTGCAGTGCAGCCAATAGATGCACGTCATCGTCTACCACCATAACTTTAGCTTCAGCAGGGCCGGCCTGGTCGAGAACTTGGGCGACTGCTTTGAGTATATCTGCTGGGGGGATAGATTTGTGTAAAAAGCCGGAAGCTCCCAAACGAGCAACTTCTATTCGATCGCTCAATTGATTGTGCCCGCTAAAAATCATCACGGGAATTTCGGGTTTTTCACGGAGGAGTTCGGCTAGGAGAGAAAGTCCGTTTTCCTGAGTTCTGGAAAATGTCAAATCCAGCAAAATCGCGTCTGGAGGCTGTTGAGAAATCGCATTTCTTGCCGCTTGCGGAGAGTTGGCGACTTCTATCTGGAAGCCGTTCGCGGATGCTACTATTTTCAGTTGCTCGCTCTCAAAAGTATCATCATCAACAATCAGCATTCGGCGCTTCTGGGACACCGCAGGAACGAGCTCGCCTTCTGGTTCGGGCGACGGGCGATCGAATATCTGTGTGAGCTTCTGCAGGAATCCCTCAATCTGCTGAGCCGTCTCCGGTTTCAAGATGTTTTCCGCCTTGAACAAATGTTCTATCTTGCGCGCAACTTCCGAACCTTTTGGCAGCCCTAAAGTTCCCAAAGAACCGACTAATTTGTGAGCTTGAGCCTGGGCTTCCTGGCGCAGTTCGCTCTCTAAGTTTCCGCTTTTCAGTTGAGCGATTGCGCGCTCGAATATCGCCACCTTTTCTATAAAATTGGCTTTTAAATTTTCCCGCATTTGGGCAACCATATTTAGGACTTTGAGGCGGCGGTCGTCATTGTTTAATTCCTGGCTAGACCCGCTGGATTCAGCTGATAAAGTCTCTTGACTTTTAGCAGTTTCTGCCGTTTCCCGCGGAAGTTTTTGGCTCTCAATATCCTCTTGCAGACTTTTGAGCCGATAGCCCAGTCCGTACACGGTTTCAACTAAATCTACAGTCATCCCGGCTGCTTTCAGCTTCTGCCGCAGCCCCTTAATGTGAGCGGTAACGGCTTCTTCCTGAGGAAATTCGCCGGCCGACCAAATGCGATCGAGGATGGCGCTGCGACTGAAAATGCGCCGGGGATTTCTTAGGAAAAGTTCTAGCAAATTGTACTCTTTGGGAGTCAAGTGCAGCACTTTTTCGGCATAAGTTACTTCCGTAGTGTCCGGGTTGACTTGCAGTTTTTCCCAGGTCAAATTTTTACTCGACAAAGTAGCCTTACCCCGGCGCAGCAAAGCCCGAATTCGAGCGATTAATTCTTCGAGATTAAAGGGTTTGACCACATAATCGTCTGCACCCGCTTCTAAACCTTGGACTCGATCGTTGCTGCTATCTAGCGCTGTCAG
This sequence comes from Microcoleus sp. AR_TQ3_B6, assembly GCF_036702785.1. Classification (NCBI taxonomy): domain Bacteria; kingdom Bacillati; phylum Cyanobacteriota; class Cyanophyceae; order Oscillatoriales; family Microcoleaceae; genus Microcoleus; species Microcoleus sp. AR_TQ3_B6. The sequence goes on from NZ_JAUBVJ010000048.1 coordinate 36,741, forward strand.
CAGTAAAATCGGCATTTGGCAGCCGGACGATCGCAATTTCCGACACAAACTAATGCCGTCGAGTTTAGGAATCAGCACATCCAAAACAATCAGGTCGTAATCGTATGCCTGCACAAAGTGCAAGGCTGTTTCACCGTCTGCTGCCGCATTCACATTGTAATTGTGAGAGTTCAGTGCTTCGGTCAGCAAACTGACTGTAAGTGCGTCATCTTCTACCAGAAGAATTTTCATAAGCGTAACCTGTTATTTAAGATTTTTTTGTAACTTATTGTCGAATTATTGGGATATTTAAATCACCTTTATCCGAGTTTATTTTCAATATTCCCACCCTAAGTCTAACAAATACTCTTCTTAAAATAGTGAAATGGTAAATTATTATTTTTATTTTTTTCCTTCTCCCAATGTTTCAGCGGATTTTACGTGGGTTTTTAGGGCTTTTTGGCCTTCAGCGCCTGCTGAATTTTTTGAATTAGATATTGCGATGAATCTTGTTGCTGAACTCTCTGTTCCAACTCGTAAACCGCGACTTCGGCGTGTTCTATATCTTTAACTAAAGAATCAGCGGTAACACTTTTTATGACTGGCAAAGGTTCTGTGATAGCGGTCGGTGAAGGTAAATCTTTTTCCGCTATTAATTCCTCCAACTCTAACAGCGCCATTTCCGCGCGATCGATCTTAATGGTCACAGATTTAGCCACATTAGCACCCGCTCTTGCTGCCTGCGTGAGTTCGTGAACGCGAAGTTTAAATCGGCTGGCAATTTGCTCCATTTGATTCCCCAATTCAAAAGTTTTACTCGCCAGTCTGCCAATTTCCAGACTCACTTGGCTGAGACCACTGGGCTGACTTCCCATTTGATTGGTAACTACAGCCACCTGTACTGCTAAGTGCCTGACTTGCTCGATCGCCTCCCGGATGGTTCGGGAAGTGCGGTTAACCGTTTCTAAATCATTAGCTATTGCTTTGCCAACGCCCAAAATTTTATCTGTATTATTGCAAATAGAATTAGCACCTTGAAAAGTAGCTTGAAATGCTTGGCGACCTTCGGAAGAAATCAGTTTCGCAATCCTCACAAATCGCTGATTCATTTGAGCAAGTTCTTCAGCTTGTTTTACCATTGCCGCTTGCTGGTGGAAATTGGGAAGGTTTTGCGATTTTTCTGTTTGACGTTGTTGGGATTTTAAAAGCTCATTACATTCTTGAAACTTCGCCTGTTCTTCTTTAATTATCGCCCTATATTTTTGTCTTTCTACTCGGTGTTTTTGAATAACTTTGTTAGCTTGCGCTAAAAGTCTCGACTGGGCAATCACCAGAGTCTGAACGTCCAAAAGGAGGTGGCTCTCGTTTTCCATTACCACAACAATGGGTTCATAAATCAAGTCTTTGTGCCTGTTGAGAGACGCTTGCACCGCATCGTCAACTTTCCAGTTTTCCGAAAGCATCAATGGCGGAATTCTAATAAAATCTAACAAGGCTCTAATCGGGTGCTGCCCGTAAATTTCTAAGCGATCTGGAAGACTCATTTGCTCTCGAAACTTGACGCGAGAAATCATGCCCAGTACCTGTGATTCGTGAGTAATAATGACTCCCGGCAGGTCGGGTTCTTGCTCGAATCTTTCAGCCACTACCTGTCCTGGAGTTGCAGCACTCACTTGAAAGTGGTGACAAGGCAGATGTCCGATCGTCAAATCGGGGGTGAGTTGAGTTGGATTGCTCATTTACCCGGATAGTTTTAAGTAGAAGTTAACAAATTATATATTGATATTATACTAGAATAAGATTTTTTAAAGTGGTCAACAACCCACCACTAATCGGAATACCGATTTAGTGGGGCTTGAAAGAGTCCTAGTTGACCAGCCTAAATCTTAAGTGACAGGAGTTGTGGGCAAATGTTGTTCACTCGCCCGGAATGCGTAGCTAGTTAAGAGCTCTGTAACGAAAGCATTAAACAGCCATTTGGGAGGCAGTGTGTTTGGCAAAGTACCGACCTACAACAAAGGCGCGTACTAACTTGACCCGAGCAATGGGAGTGGAATTCCTGAGTTTCCATAAAAAACCCGCTACCCAAACACGACCAGAAGCTCACGATTATTCAGCCGTATCCGTGCCCCCATTTCCTCCCACCGCTTTCGCACTCGTACAGCTATGGCGGGCTCACTCGCGACGAAGAAAGATGTATGGGGAGAAATCAGCTTTCTGGCTCCTGGCCCCCTGCGAGAGCCTGCCTTCTGACTACTTTCCTCTCAAGTCTCAAGGATCGGCGGCGCCTGCTGCGCCCCGGGTTGGGTCCCCACAACAGCGGCATTCATATTTTGTTGTTTAAAATAACCGGGAAAATATCTAGATTGAAACCAAAAACCTTAAATCGGACTTTGCCACTAGCAACCTTTGAGGCTGCTTACCAGTTGTTACAGCAAATGGCTCAACTCCCCGGGGCGATTTGGCTGGCCGACGATGCTCGCGCTGATGCTCAAAATCTGGAAAACTCGTCGGAAAGGTTTGCAGCAGTGGTATCAGCTCATTTTAGCGCGCTGCTGCGGGGCAAACTATTAGATGAGTTCGCAACAAACGGATGCAAACACAGCGAAAAAAATCTCAATTCGCAATTGAATGTGCAGTTGACTTTCGATCCCGGGGCGATCGCCAATTTCCTCTCTCCCCTCGCAGACAAACTCGCAGAAATAACGCCTGGACCTTCGCGACAAATTGACATTCGCGCCCTGAAACAAGCAATTAAAAATATACAGCCAAACTCGGCAGCTTTTCAAAGCGAATTCACCCTAAATTTGCTGGATATTCTCGCTTCAGATGCCAGAAAAAACAGTCACCCGCCCCTACACTACAAAACAGAAATAGAGCCAAATTCCGCGCCCCAAGTGAGAGATCCAGAAACGCTACAGCTCCCGATTACCGAAGCCGTCAATCAACTACAACTTGCCAGTCCCTGCATTTCATTTTGTCAGCCAGTGGAAGATGCTTTGCAGCAGCAGCTCGAACAAGAGCGACTTTTGAATCAAGTAACAACTCAAATCCGACAGAGTTTGGAATTGCCTGTAATTTTGTCAAAAGCAGTCGAGCGAGTGCGAGAGTTTTTGGAGGTCGATCGCCTGTTAATCTATCAATTTGAAAAAGTGCCAGCGCCGCACAATGGTGAGTTAGCTAAAGAAATACCTGCGGCGGTTTCTGGGTCAGGCGAAATCCCAGAAAATTTCGGGCCTTACTTGTATTTAGGTCGCGTCACCTACGAAGCTTTAGCCAACGATGGTATCTCGTCTGTACTGAATTTTAGTGATGGGGCGCAGTGTTTTACCAATGGAGTCATTGACAGAGAGAAATATCGCAAAGGCTTGGCTTTGTGCGTCGCGGATGTGGAAACAACTTACTCTTCGCAACCTTGTTTTTTAGAGTTGATGCGGCGGGCGAAGGTACGCGCGAAGTTGTTAGTGCCGATCGTAGTTCAGGACGACTTGTGGGGGCTGCTAATTGCCCACCAGTGTACTTTTCGGGAGTGGGAAGAAAGCAAAAAAACATTTTTGGGGCAAATAGCAGAACATTTGGCGATCGCCATTTATCAAGCGGAACTTTATGCACAAGTCCAGCAGCAAAAGCGCACCTCTGAACAGCGCGTAATCGAGCGCACGCGAGAACTGCGCGATGCACTGGCCGCGGCCCAGTCGGCCAGCCTCGCCAAAAGCGAATTTTTGGCAGCTATGAGCCACGAATTGCGAACTCCCCTCACCTGCGTCATCGGCATTTCCGACACCCTGCTGCGGTGGTCTTACGGCAAAGTTGGCAGCAAAGAAGTGCCGGTGCAAAAGCAGCGGCAGTACCTGCAAACTATCCGGGACAGTGGCGACCACTTATTAGAATTAATTAACGATATTTTAGATTTATCGCAAGTAGAAGCGGGAAAAGCAGTATTAAAAATTAGTGAATTTTCAATTTCTAAATTAGCTTCTCAGAGCCTGCACGCCCTCAAAGAAAAAGCTATGGCTAAAGGCGTGGAACTGCTGCAAGAACAGCGGATAAAACAAGAGTGCGATCGCTTCACCGCTGACCCGCGCCGCTTGAGACAAATTCTCTTCAATCTTTTAGGAAATGCCATTAAATTTACTCCCGAAGGCGGGCAAGTCATCCTGCGAGTTTGGGTGACACAAGATAAAAATCGAACGCCGGCAGTGCGGCAGCCCGGTACTGCACCTGCTGGCAGCACCGCTGTTTTTCAAATCAAAGATACCGGCATTGGAATTCCCGAAAATCAGCGATCGCTTTTGTTTCAAAAATTCCAGCAGTTGGATTCCCCCTACCGCCGCGAATACGGCGGCACTGGTCTGGGATTGGCTTTAACTAAACAGTTAGTAGAGCTTCACGGCGGCGCGATCGAAGTTAACTCTACAGTTGATGTCGGCTCTACTTTTACCGTTTTTATACCCATCCAAACTCAAAGCAAAGATGAATCCACAAAATTCACATATGAAAAATCGAATTCATCTTTACCGCTGCATTCTTCTTCCTTGCGGGGCAGCCTCGTACTCGTCGAAGAAGATGAAGAAACTGCCATGCTCATTTGCGATATCCTGACAGTCGCAGGACTGCAAGTGGTGTGGATGATTGAAGGTTCGGCGGCGGTGGAACAAATTGAACTTTTGCAGCCGAATGCTGTGATTGTCGATATGCGTTTGCCCGGTATGAATGGCTGCGAAATAATTCACCAACTGCGTCAAAAAGTCGCTACTGAAAATATCAAAATTCTGGCTTTAAGCACTAAGGAGATTCCCGCAGATGAGATATCTTCCGTGACGGCGGGAGCTAACGATTTTTTGGCTAAACCAATTCACCCTGAGCAATTGCTTGACAAAATTATTTCTTTAATGGCCGGGATTGGTAATGGGTAAGACAATTTTAGATTTTAGATTTTAGATTTTAGATTTGGGAATGACTCATTGGATATGGGTTGGGATATAATCTACAGTTACATTATTTTTTTGAACTGGTATAATTGGTAATTCCCAATTACCAATTCGCGATGATAAATTGTAAAATCCCTACAGGATTAATTGTTTCTTGTCAAGCACCTGCTGATTCGCCGCTGCACGATCCGATCGTAATTGCGGCAATGGCTCAAACCGCCATCAATCGAGGTGCCTCGGGCGTGCGGATTGACACTCCGGCTCACATTGCGGCGGTGCGAAAACAGGTATCCGCTCCCATAATTGGGATTTGGAAGCAGCAATTGCCGGGATGCGAGATTTATATTACTCCTCGGTTTGAAGACGCGCGGGCGATCGCCTCGACAGGAGCCGATATTATCGCGATTGACGCTACTCTGAGAAACCGTCCTGCAGGGGGCGAAGATTTAAAGACATTAATCGCGCAAATTCACAGCGAATTGGGCAAATTAGTGATGGCGGATGTAGATACCATAGAAGCTGCGATCGCGGCAGCCGAAGCTGGTGCAGATACTGTAGCAACTACTCTTTTTGGCTACACTGCTCAGACGAAAAATTTCTCGCCGCCCGGATTTGATTTGCTTGCGGAAATGGTAGAAAAGCTTAAGGTTCCCGTTATCTGCGAAGGCGGGATCGCTGGGCCGTCCATGGCAAAAAAAGCATTGGACTTAGGAGCGGTGGCTGTTGTTGTCGGCACAGATATTACTGGGATTGATATTAAGGTGACAGCCTATAATTCTGTGATTAAAAAGTAAGTTCGGCAACGGATGAGTGTAAGTGATTTAACCCATTTAACAGATAGAAGGAAGTTCGGCAACGGATTTAACGGATTTTACCCCTCGAAGAAAGTTCCGCAACTGATTTTACGGATTTTACGGATTTTACCGATAGAAGGAAGAAGGGAGAATAAATATTCGGCTATAGAAATCCCTTGTAGGCAAACGAAACGCGCCAGGTAAGGGTGGGAAATATCGGGCGATTTTAATCGCCCTCGATCGAGGGAAATTGCTAAATCAGCGCGCTGTTGATAAAGCTGCTAACTGCAGCTAAGGCGATCGCCCCCAGTACCGCGCTCAAAAGACCCATCCGCAAGCTAAATCCTTCAACTAACTTGGCAGCCGAAGCAAAAACAATCACGTTCATTACAAAAGCAAACAGGCCCGAAAGCAATCCCAGCGTCAGCAGGTTCGGTAGGAAAAAAACTGCTTTCAGAATTGGCAAAATTAAAACATTCAAAATTCCCAAAACCGCAGCGGAAATTACTGCTTTCGGTGTGCTGTCAATTTGTACCCCGATCGGCAGTTGAGAAATTAGCAGCAAGCTGCTGCCCGTCACCAGCCAAGCAATCAAAAAATCGATCGGTTCCACAGCGCCCGTACCTCCTTAACAGTTGAATTGTCTGAAAAACCAGATATTTAATACAAATTAAAATCAAACAATCCGGCGGATTCATCTGCCAACCGGCATAATTTATGTCTGTCCCTAAAGAGTGAGAAGTTATAATCGCTGTCTCCTGTGCAAAATAATCCGGATGGCAACCATATCAACGTGTTAGTTGAATAAAAAGAGCAGATTAATTAATATGGCGGGCGATTTTTCTTTTAACTCTCAAGTCCGATTAGACAAAAAAGGCTTAAACAATCCTGCACGGCAAGGCAGCAGATCGTTACAAGCTATGATTTTTCTGGTGCTAGTCACTACCTTGGTGACACTGCCGACATTTCGTCTAGCCGAACTGCAACTGGTACAGGGAGCCTACAACCGACAGCGGGCGGAAAATAACCGCATTCGCCCTGTTTCAGTCCCAGCAACTCGGGGTCAAATTTTAGACCGCAGCGGCCAAATTTTTGCAGCCAACCGCGTATCTCGATCGGTGTATGTGTGGCCCAAAGAGCGATCGGCCCAGGAGTGGCAAGAGATTGCCGCTACACTGGGCCCGATCGTCAAACTTCCCCCAGCCGAAATTATCAAAAAAATCGATGGAGTTGGCTACAGATCGGCCCTACCAGTGCGAATTAGTAAGGATATTGATGTCGGTACTTTCGTCGCGTTGGGAGAGCAAGCTAATACTTTGCGGGGAGTTGAAATTCGCGTAGAATCGAGCCGAGACAATCCCCACCAGCAATTAGCAGCTCACCTTTTGGGATACGTGGGCGAAGCTAGTTTAGATCAATTAAAAGCTAATCCTGCATATCCGATGGGAATGATCGTCGGTCAAATGGGAGTTGAAAAATTAGTGAATTCAACTTTAGAAGGCGTTTGGGGAAACCGTTTAATTGAGGTAAATGCTAAGGGCGAAGAAATCCAAGATTTAGGTGTAAAAGCTCCTATTCCCGGCAAACCTGTGCAGCTAACTTTAGATTTAGATATGCAGAAAACTGCGGAAAAAGCTTTGGGCGATCGCCTGGGTGCGGTTGTGGCGATCGACGTGAAAACCGGAGCCCTTTTAACAATGGCTAGTTGGCCGACATTTGATCCCAATATTTTTACTCGCAAGGTAACTCAACAAGAATGGGATCGGCTGCAAGGGCCAGACAAACCATTTTTAAATCGGGCTGTTCAAGGCTATCCAGTCGGCAGCACTTTTAAGATTGTAACTTCTGTAGCCGGGATGGAGTCGGGCAAGTTTTCTCCTGACTCGACTTTGGTAAGTTCTGCTTCAATTAACATCGGCGGAATTTCCTTTAACGAACACGGCGCAGGTTACGGCGTTATCGGTTTCCGCGATGCTTTAGCCTACAGCAGCAATACGTTTTTCTATCAAGTAGGCATGGCTGCAGGGCCGGAAGAAATGGCGAAATGGGCTAAGAAAATGGGGATTGGCGGTACTATTAATTTAGAGCTTTTGGGGTTGGACGCCGCCAATCACGGTCAAGTTCCGATCCCAGCAGAGAAACAGAAAATGTATGGGGAAGATTGGTATGTTGGCGATACGGTAACAATGGCGATCGGTCAAGGTTTGGTACTTTGTACTCCCCTAGAATTGGCTGTGATGGTGTCAACTATTGCCAATGGCGGTTCGCGAGTGCAGCCGCATTTATTGGCTTCTCAAACCAATACTCCTATAACTCAAAAAATTCCAACAGGTATTAAGCCGGCAACTTTAAACGTCATTAAACAAGGATTGATGGAGGTGGTGAAAAAAGGTACAGGCCGCGGCATGAATGACGGTACTATTCCTTTAAGTGCTGGTAAGACTGGGACTGTGGAAATGCCCGGTCATCCTGACAATTCTATGTATGTGGGTTTTGCTCCTGCTGACAAACCTGAAGTTGCGATCGCAGTTATCGTTGAAGGGGGCGGATTTGGTGCAGTATCGGCGGCACCAATTGCTCTAGATGTATTCCGAACCTATTTTCAAAAGCAGGGTTTTAAACCTACTAATAAGCCTCTATAGTCATTCGTTAACTGTTGACTGTTGACCGTTGACTGTTGACTGTTGACTGTTCACATTTTGTCTTATACTTCGATCGCACTATCCTGGATATCTGGGAAAAGTGCGATCGCTCAAAATTTTTCCCCTACCAATCGTCTCACTTCCACGGTCGATAAATTCATCATTTGCGCTACCTGTTCCAGACTCATTCCAGAATTTAAGAGTTGAGTTACGAGCGATCGCAATGTTGACTCCGCTGCCAGTCGTGCTTGCTCAGATTGTTGAAAGGCTGACTCCGCTACCACCCGTGCTTGTTCCTCGGCCAGTCGTCCTTGGTTTTCTTCCTTGTGAGTCTTCAAAAACTCACCCGTTTCAGGAACTCTAAACCTCAATTCTCCTGAAATTATATGCAATTCCAGTCCCAGCACTTCACTGAACAACCACAGCGTATCGAAAGCGATATTGTTCGCTGCAATCGGCTCGTACTGATTGTTTATTAGACGTACTCCCTGTAAAATCGGATTCAGATAATCTCCAGACGGATCGTACTGAAAATATTCCCTAACTCCCAAAGCCCGATAAATTTCTGGTTTGGTCTCTTGGTCTTTCGTTTGAGTTGTTTCCGAAGTAATTTATAACACAAAATCGGGAGTAATTCCCCCTTCTTCCCAAACTTTATAATTATCCCTTTTGCGGTTGGCAACTCCAAACACCGCATAAACATCTGGGGCCACAACTGCCTGGTGGTTTCCTTCTTCATAGTATATGAAAGAATTGGCTGACACGTAAACATCAGAACGTTCTTGAAAATAAAGCTTGACAGCTTCAACGCTGTAAGTCATGTAATCCCGCGTGATGTCGCTTTCAGCCATCGGCTCTCCGTCGGTGCTGGGATATTCAATTTCTACTTGTTCGACTTGAGTTAAAATTGTCATTTTTCAATTTTCCTCAAAGTTAATTAATTTAATGTCCCGTAAATAAGCGTTCTAAGGTTTCTAGTTAGGACTTTTTTCCTAGTAGTTTTATGAGGACTTCAGTCCTCACTAAAAACCTATTTAATTGTGGTCGTGACCGCCGACATGATATAATGGTAGCATTCGGTCGGAGTTTTAAAAAGTTGGAGATTTCTCAAAAAAATCAGCAGCGGTAAGGTGCGCACTTCGCACCCTACATAATTAGGTTCTGCGTCCTGGACTTTAAGGCTGGTGTGATGGTTGGCAGATACAGACAATTGAAATTCTAATTAATCCCTCTATCCAAAATAATCATTTCCGAACCAACAACCGGACTTCTAGCTATTAACTTCCCTTCCCTATTCGCAATTTCTAGATGGCTGAAATCGAGTGAATTAGCTTCTTTCCACATTTTAGTTGCTAGTTGATTTTGCTCGAGTTCGCTGAGTTTGTACCAATCTTCAGCGACTTTTACCGTCAAACTGCTGCTATAAAAATTAGCTTGAACAGACTCAACTAAACCGCCGCCAAGTCGATTAGTAATTTCAGCAACTTGATTTTGAATCGCAGCAATCAGAGACTGTTCCGGCGTCAGCGGCGGCGGTGGGATAACTTCTACTGGTTGCGGTTTTTCCGGAGCCACTAAATCGGGCAAGTTGCTTTTGAATTTAGCAGATATTGGCTCAGACGGTGCGATCGCCTCTGGCGATTTCGGAGTTTCCGGCGCCACAAAATCGCCAAAGGTTGCCGGCGACTGCTGCGCTGCTGCCAAAGGCACTTTTGCTAGTTTCTGCGGCGGTTTTGCCGAGAAACTGTTGAGAGTTAAACCGACTGCAACGATCAGAATTGCTGCTATGGCGGCGTTTAAAATTGGATCGGACAGCTTCTGGTTCGCAGAGGGCGGTAGCAGATCCCGCACTAGCCTCACAATACTTTGCCAAAGTACACCGGCTTTCTTTAAAAAACTCCCGTCCGTGCCTTTTGATACAGGCTTTTTATCAAATTTTACAGCCACTTTTGGCTGCACGCTGTTAACTTCCGCAGCAACAGCCCCAGGAGTTGTTGTTGCTGAGTCAGAAGCGGTGGGCGCGGGCTTTTGGGCCTGCAACGGGGGTTCTGCTGCTAATTTTTTCCCTTTTTTTCCCAAATTCCCAATCGAGGCTATCAAAGCATTGATTCTCTGATTTTTGGGAACAGCGCTGCTGGCATTTTGAGTTTTGCTACCAGTGGGGGCAGACTTTGCAGGCGAGTCAACCTCCGGTGTCGGAGATTGAGAGGGTTCTGGAATTGACTGGTTTAGTTGTTCTTCTGACATTTTCTCTGCCTTGGGGCGTTGCAAATATATCTAAAAGCGATAAATTTTTAGTTGAGCCATCTCAACCTTAATTTATCATTTCATTAGTTGTAACTGAATCAAAATGAGCATCAAACGCCGTCACTTTCTAATTTTAGGCAGTCTCAGCAGCTTAGGTTTTGCCGGAATCTGGAAAATGTTTCAGCTTCGGACTTCCTGGGGTACGGACACTGATGCTGCTGTGGCTTCTAACGTTGAGGCAGAAAGGACGATCGTCCCATTGCCGGCCTCACCGCCTATTTTACGCTTTATTTCGGTGGCCGACACCGGTACCGGCGCTGAAGGTCAGTATGCTGTGGCTGAGGCGATGGCGCAATATCACCGGGAAAACCCTTTTAATGTTGCTGTTCTCGCCGGCGACAATATCTACAATAACGGCGAATTTGAAAAAATTAATGCTGTTTTCGAGCAACCTTATGGGCCGTTATTGCAGCAAGACGTAAAATTTTATGCTTGTCTGGGAAATCACGACATCCGCACTGCTAACGGCGATCTGCAAGTTAAATATCCGGGTTTTAATATGCAAGGTCGCTACTATACTTTTCGGCGCGATCCGGTCCAGTTTTTTGCTTTAGATACCAATCACAATGCTGACTGGGAAAATCAGCTTGTTTGGCTGGAAAAAGAGTTGAGTCAGAGCACCGCACCTTGGAAAGTTGTGTTCGGTCACCACCCGGTTTATTCCTCTGGGGTGTACGGATCGAATCAATCTTTTATTAAGACTTTGGCGCCTTTGTTTCAAAAGTACGGCGTGCAGCTTTATCTCAACGGACACGAACACAGTTACGAACGCACTCGCTCGATTAACGGTACTACTTATTTAATTTGCGGTGCCGGCGCGGGCACTCGTCCGGTGGGGCGTTCTGAGTGGACCGAGTATTCTGCCAGCCGCCTGAGTTTTGCGACGTTTGATGTCTATGAAGACCGGATGTTTGTCAGTTCTATCGGTACTGACAAACGGGTTTTTGATAGGGGAGCGATTGAAGTGCGATCGGCTTAATTCAGATTATATTTAGGAGCAAACAAAATGAATAGGGGTTTTAGAGCCAATAAAACTGGTTTTGTTTTAGAAACAACTGTAGAAGGTACGTTGAGAGGCCACGGATATCTCGAAATATGTCCCCAGTTGCCGAAAAAACGCAAGCGAGATTGGCTCTTAATCTCTACTGAAAATCCCAAGCGATATGCTAAACAGGTTTATATTGGGTCTAGCATCTATGACACTGAAATAAATGTCGATTTTTATATTGTTGGTTGCGCTTTGTTTCCTCTGGGTCTAATTGTTGAGTGCAAGTGGCAAGAAGACAAAGGTTCCGTAGATGAGAAGTATCCTTACCTCAATTTAAATATTAAAAATTGTTATCGGGTGCCAACTATTGTTATAGTGGGCGGTGATGGTATGAGGCAAGGTTCGATCGACTGGTTTAAAAAACAAATTCCCGACAATCAAAATCTGTTGGGAGTTCACAAGCTCGAAGGTTTCATTACCTGGGCTAACAAACATCTGTAATCCGGAATTACCCATAAATATTTGTCCATGACTGAGACCGATCGCGATCGGGCTTTGGAGCTTCCCTACAGTTGCATTTTTTTGGGAAACTGCTATTATTCACGGTAACGGACTCTTAGTCATCGAATATTTTTTTTGAAATTTCAAAAAAAAATCGCCGTTTTTTTCGGGTTAACACCTTGACTCAGACTATTTTGGGAAGTATAATTAAATAATGGGAATATTGGCAAAAATAAAATTTTATTCACCACTCCCATTATCTAAATAATACCCAGAAATTCCAGAAAAATCAATAGGTAATAGTTCCTTTTTTTCCGGTCGATTTTTTAACAACATTGCCAGAAACTCGGCTTCTTCCACAATACCTTTCGACAATACCTTGAGGAGAGCATCAATCGATTTTAGATTTTAGATTTTAGAATTGAAGCATTGACCCCACGGATAAATACGTTAGGCAAGTTTTATCGGATACAGGTTTTTTATTTCTGGACGGATGAATCCGGGGGCTTGTATCCTGGATGCTTTCGGTGAGAGCTTTCACACCGCAGCGCGAGCCAGCGCTTTCCTCAAAGCCAGATCGAGGCAATGCTAATTGCACCCTCCCACTCCTCCTCAAAAACGCTTTTTACTCTCATTGATATGCTCCCTTGACGCAAGGAGGTCGCCTGCGGGGCAACCCCCCTGGTTGCCCATACAAAATCTGCTTAAGTGTTGATTGAAAATGAACATATTAATAATTCTTTGATTTTTCCGCGCTTGCCACTATTAGAATTAATTCCCCTAGATGCTGATATTTCTATGAGTTTTGGGAGAGAATTTATGGGAAAAGCGTAACTATCGCTGTAGATTTTCTGGATGAAATCGCAGTTAGAATTAGACAGCATAACTTTCACGCCTCGTTCGGGAAGTTCGGCAAAAATATCTCTCAGTTTAAGCTGTTCTGATTCTGGGAAATTATCCCGGTTGTAAGCCGTAAAGTTACTCGTGGCACTGATAGGATAATAAGGCGGGTCAAAATAAACAAAGTCTTCGCGGCTAGTAGCAAAATCCAAAATTTCATCGAACTTTCTCACTTCAATTTGAGCGCGCGCGAGTAAAGATGAGACCGCTCGCAATAACTCGGGTTGACAAATGTTAGGATTTTTGTATCGACCTATCGGAACATTAAATTCACCTTTTGAGTTTTCTCTGTAGAGGCCGTTGTAACAAGTTTTATTTAGGTAAATTAGGCGTGCTGCTTTTTCTATATCTTTTTTGTAGGCTCGCGATCGCACCCAGTAATAATACTCTTTATTGTCCTTCCTGTGTTCTGACTGGTGCTCGAACAAAAGCTCAATTAGCTCCTCAACTTTATCCCTAACACAGCAATAGGCATTAATCAACTCAGGATTAATATCTGTTAAAATAGCTTGCAAAGAAGGGTGCTGTTGTGCTAAGTAAAAAAAGACGGCTCCGCCGCCCAAAAAAGGCTCGTAGTAAGTCGTGAACTTTTCAGGGAAATAAGGTTGATATTGTCCAATCAACCTAGTTTTACCTCCAGCCCATTTCAGAAAGGGACGTGGCAAGACGAAAGAAGGTGCGGAAGCAGACATTTATCTAGAAATAACGGCCCTATAATATCTATCACAACTAGAACTCAATAGAAATACTTCTGAAGTTGTTAGCGGAGGTCGGGTGGCATTAAACAGACACTGCCGGAACGATCGGCGAAAAGTTTTCGTTAGAATTATATAGGTCAGCCGAACAGGCAAAAATGCCCGATCGCCCGATCGGCAGATTTAGCTCCGGCTGTGCCAAAATTGTCTAACTCGCTCACAAGTGTTACCAGTCAAAGATCGAGCTGTGACACTTTACCCAACCAAGCTCATGCAAGATTTTATTAATAACGTCTCTCGCTACCCCCGCTTTTTCATTACGATATGCCTGGGAATTTTCTTTTTCCTGTTCGAGCGACTCAGACCCCTGCTCGATCGACCAGCAACTGCGATCGCCCTGATTAGTTCGATCGTAGCGACTTTTGTCTTTCTAACTTTTACACTGCGCGCCATGTTAGGCCTGAGTTCGGTTTAAAGCCAAGAAGCAGCGCAAACATCAACAGTAAATCAGACAAGCTAAAGCGCAAAGACGAGGTCGACCAAGGCGGACGGGAAGTTGCGAATTTTTAATTGTCAGTTAAAACACCAACTCCCAAAGTAACTACCAACTCAATCCGGCGATCGCACACTTGGCAATAGTCGCTGCGATACATTGGAAGAGGAAAAAAATTGCGCAAGTTTGGCCAGTGTTCCTCAACCTTGAGGCAGGCAAACATTACCGAAGTGCAGGACAAGCGTTTGGGGCTATCAACATTCACTGGGGAAATACTGCACCTCTGTTTCCTCGGTGTCCCACTTAATCCTTAGGAAGCGGCATCTCCCGCCCCGCTTTCCTCTCCCGTTAACCTGACGGTATCACGAGAGTTTCCAGCGGACAAGACAGATGAAGTTTGAACATATCTATCAATTTTTTCAAGACCCCCCTCCTGTTTATCTAAACAAGGAACTAGCAGTGTGCTACATTCTCTCGGTGTTATTGCGCGGAGATTCCTACGGTACAGAACTGATCGGACAACTAGAGAGGGAATTCCCCATCTACCGACTTTCTGATACCGTACTCTACAGCGCTCTGAAATTCCTCGAGGATGAAGCCGTAATCACCGGTTACTGGAAAAAAGTAGAAGGACGCGGCCGCCCCCGCCGGATGTATCAAATCCTCCCGGAGTGGCGGCACCAAGCTCAAGACCTCGCTCGTCTCTGGCACGAGTACATCGGTCAGGGAAACGGCGCGTCAGGGCGTCGGCCCCGCGCCTTAGAAACTGGTCAGACGGGTTAACCGAGTTGGAATCGGATGCCTAAACCCAAGAGAAGCTGGCGCTACTTGCAAAGCGATTTGCCCGATTGCCTTCGCTTTGCTCGCACGCCGCACAGCGATTCAAGCATCTACACGGCTCGTCAGGACTTACGCATTGTCACTTGAGAATTAGCGACGAGGGAGATCTCTGGGAATTTGGTGATGGGGAGAAAAACGCCTTGCTACAAAGCTTTTTGCGAATTTTGGTAAAAAAGTGTCTGCGTAAGTCCTCGATCGCTTTCGTATGTAAAGTTCTGTAAAGTAATAGTAGATAATTTCAATTAGACAAACTGCTACCGATGGATACTGCTGTTCTTCCTTCAACATTTGTGCTGACGCTGCTGCTGGCTGTTGGCTTGTTTTTCTTCATCAAGGCCTCGGTCAAAGATAGAATCGAACAAGTCAAGCTTGCTTCCTCAAGCCCCCAAGAGTCACTGTTAGCCCAGCTACAAGAGTATTTTGCTTCTAGGGCTTACCGAGTTGCAGCCGTCGATGCCCCCAACTATAAAGTCACGTTTGAGGGTTTTGTCAGGCCTAGTTGGTTTTTGGCTATTTTTTTAACTCTGCTGAGTGCAGGTGGCACTCTGTGCTTGGGACTGGTTTTGGGAATGCTGGTTCCCCAGCAGGGTCAAATTTTCCTAGCTTTGGTACTGCTGTCGCCGCTGGCGGGGGTATTTTACTGGAAAAAAGCTGGACGATCCGAGCAAGTCTCGCTCAAACTCGAATCAATTGCTGAGTCGGGAAGCCAAACCAAGAGCTTTGTTACTGTTAGAGCTCACCGCGATGAACTAGCAGCCATGCAAAAAGCTTTAGATTTGAAACCGCTCGATTAAAAGTTTGGCGCGGAACGTTTTTTGATATGCTAGATGCCGTACTTAGACTTCGAGCTGACAAACCGATGACCTAAAGAGCCGCTCTCTCGTTGGCTGTTTGTTTGAGTGACCAAACACTCAAAAAAAAACCATTATCGTGAAAGTGCCAATTGTGGCGATCACCCGCGGCAGCGATCGAGCCTGTTGCGATGGCTCCTTATACCCTAATTCCTAAGGACTTTTCGCAGAAATTTCAGTTGGCACTCTCCAGACAATGAGAACTCTAGCGCTTTTGTTAAAAGAATTAGAAAAACATTGCTGTCAATGTTTTGAGCTCAACATTTTGAGCTATGCGCGACTGGCTGACACCACAGGAATTTTTTCTGTGGTAGCTTCCAACATCACCTTTAAGCTGGGAAACAAGAAATGGTTCTCTTCTACGTATTGGGCTCCAAATAAACCTTTTTCAGCCCAGAAGTATCTGTCAGTGGTATGCTCGTTACGCTTGACTAACAGCAAAGCTGGGGGAGCAATGCCTTCGGCATGGATGAACTTGCGAGCCGCTGTTACGGGTTTATCTTCGCCGCTCTCGATGCTATATTGAGGCACACACTCTAAAATTCTTCGTCCTTCTTGTCGGCGGCGACTCTTGCGTTTGCGTCTCCTGGCCAATTTCTTTACCTCCTCTGTGAGAGACATGTGAGCAGACAGTATGAGCAGACAGGTTGTAATGATAGCTACCAAATCCGAGGTCAGTATATCCCTTCTCGCTCAAAAGTTCAACAGTTTTTAATATATCGACATAATCTTAACATGGGTGCCGATCGACAAAAGTGTAGCAGTTGTGGTATCGTGGGCCGCAAGTTCCGGCAAGAGCCAAGAATCCGGGCTCTGTGGAAGCGGAGCGCAACCGGAATCCTGGTAAATTTGGTTGATTAAAGCCCCAGGACTTCAACATAGCTGCTTTCTATCAAAGCGAAGACACCTGAAATCTAGAAGTCTCTCATCTGTAATGGGCTGCCGATCGGTTGTAATTTACTTAGAATTCCTTTAGATATCTTAATGTGGCGCTCATGTTAATGGCAGCAAGTTCAGAATTTGTCAAGCTTTGCCGATCGCAGGTGGCGATCGCCGTCAGTTTGGGCGCGACATTCAGCGCGGTATACCTGACACAAGAGCTGGTAGAAGGCAGCGAAGCAAAGTTGGTGCCGATCGCGGTTTACCCAGAAATCTCAGTCGAATCGGAAGAAAATCAGGGGTTGAGGTTGCAATCTTGCGAAAGCTCGACAGTCAAACCGGTGCCGCGACTGCTGGCGCCGCCGGTTCTGCCTGTGGAAGAATCAAGGGTGGGGGCGATCGCACCCGAGGCGCTTGGCGGTAATGAGCGCAGTTCCCATCAGTGCCAAGGCCCGGAGAATGTGTGGCAGCAGCGCCGGCAAATTGTGACGCCTCTGATACACGAGGGAGCTGTCATGGGACTCCTGGTGTGCGGTCGGCAAGACAGGGCTTGGAACGAGCGAGAGGAGGCTCAGATGCAACAAATTGCTCGCACCTTAGCCCTAGCTTGCGTTTTAGACCAGCGATCGCAGTGGATGCAGCAAGAATTGCGTTCGGCTAGGCAAATCCAGGCTCAGGTTTACGACACGATGCACAATTTGCTGCACCAGTTCAAAAGTCCGCTGACAGCGTTGCGAACTTTTGGCAAGCTGTTAGCACGGCGGCTGGTACCGGAAGACAAAAACCGCAATGTGGCTTTTAGTATTGTCCGAGAAAGCGATCGGCTAGAAGAGTTGCTCGGCCAGTTCGATCGAACTGTTGACACCGGCGAAGCACATCTCAAACTGCCATCGCGCACTTCAGAAAAAGCCATGTCCAATGTCGAATCAATCCGGCATTCTCCTCTGTCGCTGTCACCTGCCGCCCATTTGCAGGAATCCTGTTTTGTGACAGAAGTCTTAAAACCGCTGTTAATTTCCGCCGAGGCGATCGCATCTGAAAGGCATCTGAAATTGCTAGCGGACCTGGAGGCAGATTTGCCAGCAGTCTCAGCGAACGATCGAGCTTTGCGCGAAGTTTTGAGCAATTTAATTGACAATGCTTTGAAATATACCCCTGCCGGCTGCCAAATTTATATTAAAGTCAGGTACAAAGCAGCCCAGGGCGATCGGGCAGGATACAGCCAATTGCCTGCGATAGCAGTTGCAGTCAGCGACACAGGTCCTGGCATTCCTCCCCAGGATTTAGAGCATTTATTTGAGCGGCACTACCGGGGAGAAAAAGCGCAGACAGAAATTCCGGGCACAGGATTGGGTTTGGCGATCGCCCGCGATTTAGTCCGCCAAATGCAAGGAGAAATAGAAGTATTTTCCCCAGTCAATCCTGAATGGCTGCCATCGGCAGAAACTGATTTATATCCAACCGATCGCGGCACTACATTTGTGGTTTGGCTGCCGCTGAGTAAGTAACGAACTCTATTGTTTAGAGACATTTTTTATGAAGCATCTGCCTTGATTCGATAAAATTCCCAACTTTTGAAATTCTTTAGAATTCCCAAAAAAACTTTTTTTACTGTACGGTTTTTAGCTGCTTTCAACACTCTGATTGTGCTGATTTTGGGCGGCTTGAGCCTATACGCCAAACTCAACAACCAGGGAAAAGCAGTGTAACGCCTGTGCCGGCGATCGTTTTAATTGCTGGTTCCCTTACGAAAGCATTTTAACCGGATTTTCCGAAGTCCTCGGGTGCATCCCAGTCACAATTTGTGCATTTACCTTGGGAGTGTGTGGCGCCAAAAAGAGCCGCGCAGTCGATCGGGGATATTCTTATTTTTTAGTGTTTTACTACTTGGAGTTTTTTTCCTGTTCATATCTCTTCTCTTTATCTGCGTGAATCTGCGTCAATCCCTTCTCATCTGCGGTGAATAAATTATCTTTTTTAACCGCAGATACAGGCAGATAAACACAGATTAACGCAGATAAATTATCTCAAATTTGGTTGCACCATCCATCGGGAATTGTTGACTGTTGACTGGATTTGACTATGCCGATGGAACCGGAATTGATATGACAAACCCGGATTTACTATAACCGATGAATGTTGAGGTTTGAGGGAAGAATAAAAAAGTCCGAATTAGCAATTAGCAATTAGCAATTACTAATTACCAAGGATTGCCAATCATTGTGAAGGCGGCCCAATAATAAGGATGCAAAAGCACTCGATCGCCCCGCGCCGCAATTTCCGGAGGCAAAGTTAGAATCACAGAGGCCCCTTCAACTCGCAACTTCCCGTCTTGAATCCGCACGCGCCCCCGCAGCATCTGCAATTGTGCCCGCCGCAAAGCCTCGGCTTTAATCATCAAATTGCCCTCACGTCTCGGCATCCGCAACTGTCGGTAAAACTCGGTCATCAGCCCCAAAGTCCCCTCATCGCTGACTTCCCACAAACTCGCTAAAGCCGATTTAGTACCGCTAGCTACCGCCAAACCCGCAAACCCCAACTCCGCCTCTTCGTCGCCCAAAGCGGTACTGCACGCGCTTAAGACTAACAGGTTCACTGGCGGTTCATTCCACCGCAACTGCCGCATTTGATCGAGGCGCAATTTAGTATCCCACAACTGAATGTAAGAATTTTTCGGTTCCCCTGGCTGGAATTCGCTGTGAGTTGCTAAGTGAATGATTCCAAAGTGCCGATTTCTCCGCTGATCTTGCAAATTCCCGAGAGTAAAATCTTGATTCAAAAATGATTTTCCTTCTGAGGGCGGCGCGATTGACTCTAACTCCACCGGTACCGCTGGTAATGGCGCTTTATCTTCAAATACCGATGCCCCCATTGCCAAAATTTCATCATCCGCAATATTGTCGTAGCGAATATCAGTTAAACTCAGACTCGGCATCACGCTAAGGCTGTATTTTTCAACTAAAAATTGTTTACCATCGTGAAGGGCCGCAAAGGGCACACTCCGCAAACCGGCTGCCGGAATTACAATTAAATTGTCAATATTTAAAGCTGCCAATTCTGCGGCCATTGGCGCAATTAACCAGCGATAAAGTTTTTGAGCAGAATCCAAATAACTAATGCTGTTTCTTCTTCTGGGATTAGTTATTTCGGTTTGCAAGGCGTCAGCCAATTGCAACACTTGCCACCGCGTTGTCGCCGGAACTAAAACGCGCATCGGTTGAGCGTTAGCTGTGACTAACACTAATTCTAAATGCTCCCCCTTAGGAACATCGGAAATTTCTTTTCCCTGCGGCGACAACCTCTCCCCCAACTTATCTTCTAAGGGGCGAGGCTGCCCGGAGGTGAGGTTTTTTCTCACAGGCAATAGATTAGATAAATCCCGACTTGCCACTACCACCGAACCATTTTCTTTGGGGGCGGCTGCATCCGAGCTGCTGACCCAGTTCATATAAATAATTGCAGATTTTACCCCGGTAATTTGTTCGTTTTTGCGGAGATTTTCGTAAATTACCGATATATTAGTAATCGGCGTTCTTGCGGGCAAGTCGAGATATTTTTCATACTCGCGACTAAAGGCTTTCTCAAATTCTACAACTCCCGAACCTGCCGGATCTAATCTGCCAGAATTAGGGAAAATATCCGGGGTAATGGGGTAATTTTGGTCTCGATTTTGCGATCGCAATTCTACGTCCAAAGATGCAGGAAGTGACAGCGCAGGCTCGGGATCTACGGAAACTAGAGGCGGTTCGGGAATTGGTTCGGGAATTGGTTCGGGAATTGGTTCGGGAATTGGTTCGGGAATTGGTTCGGGAACTCTTGGGGGACTCGGTGTAATTAGGGAAATCTGATTTGGTAAACTTCCCTGGGTGTAAGTTTGCCCAAAGGAAAAACTGGGCAAAATGGCGTTTCCCGCGCCAGCATTAATGCTTCCCCTGGTTCCATTGTCGATCGCGCCGCCAACTACAAACGGTCGATCGATACCGCCTCCGTGGCGAATTGCGATCGCCCCCGCCCCCGCACCCCCGTTCGTAGAAATACTGGAAATATTGCCCGATATATCATCGTTGAAAACATTGTTCGATAGAAACAAACCGAGGGTTGTCACATCAACGCTGCCGCCAGTGCCGCCAGTGCCGCCTCTAGCGTTGATAAAACCCAACTGAATGTTACCCGTCGCGCTCAGGGAGACTGCCCCGCCGTTTCCGTTGGCAGTGCTGCTGGAGTTGAGATCGAGAGCCGAAATCCCCGCTTTCGAAGTAAGGGCAATATTTCCGCCGATCGCTCCCGAAGCGTTCAAAGCTCCCGCAGTTAAAGGGCCGGCATTGCTTTTGAGAGCGATCGCGCCCCCCGTTCCCGCCGCCGACGAGTCGATCGCACCTGCTGCAACAGTATTCCCTTCAACCCGAATGTTCCCACCCTTCGAGGTAATATTGCCCGTCCGAACCTCGCGGCTGGCTTGCAGGTTGACGCTGCCGCCATCCGTCCTTAAATTACCCTCTAAGAGGACATTTCCAGCCTTGATATCGGCTCCCAAAGCGGCTGTGCTGTCCCCCCCGAAGCGAGCGGAATCTCGGGCGTTAACGCTCAAACTGCGCGCTGCAATTGTGGAAGCAGCCGTCACGTTAGCAGCGTCAGCCGAGAGCTGGCCCAACCTCTGATTTTGACCGACTCTGCCGCCAAAAGTAATGTTGCCGCCAGCGCCCAGCGTCAAATTATTTGCTCGGCCCGGGGTGCTGTCGAGGGTATTGGCAAAAGTGATATTGCCGGTAGTGGTGGCTAGGGCGGCCCTGCGATTGACTGTGACGGCGGTGTTGAAAGTCATGTCGCCCGATGTCGCAATATTGCCCGAAACCTCGCTACTGCGGGCGTTGACAGTCAAACTCGCCAGCGGTGCAGCTTGACCGACTGTACCGCCGAACACCACTCGCCCAGCGTCTAGTCTCAGGGCGCGAGATCCGTCTAGGCTACCGGAGAACAGAATGTTGCCCCTAGCTTTTGTGCTCAAAGCCGCGTCAGCATTGAGGGATGCGTTTCCTGTAAAAGTGAGATCGGCGCCGGATGTCGCAATGTTGGCGCCGAGAGCAGTTTGGGGCGCGTCGAGAGTCAAGCTAGCGCTGCCGGTTGTGTTCAGGGGATTGTCGATCGCGATCGATTTGCCTTGCAGTGTCAGCGGGCTGTTGAAGGTAATGGGTGCGACGATCGCGATCGATGAGGTGCTACCGTTTTCGCGCCCGATCGCGATCGAACCAAAATCCCCCGCCAAAGCGCCGAGATCCGTTGCCGTCAAGTCCAAAATGCCCAAAATATCGCCGGTGCCACCGATCCGAATTCGCCGGCTGTCCTTGGGCTGCAAGCGAATTGTTCCCCCCGCACTGGTTGCGGAATTGCTGCCGCCTCTCAAGTCAATGCCGTTACCAGTCAGAGCGATATTGCCGCCGTTGGCATTAAGTCCGCCCGCAGAGATGCTGCTGGCGAAAATGTTGATGTTGCCACCTTGAGTCTCGATTGAGTCCTTGGGGTCATTGACATAAAACACTCGGCCCGATCTAAATGTTACGGTGTCTCCGGTTCTCGCTTGCAGGGAAAGTTTGTTATCGGGCAAGTTTTGGAGGGTGATGTTGCCGGGGGTATCTAGAACCACGTTGCTGCCGGCCGTCATCTGTTCCAACTGCACTTCTGAGATCGATGTTTCTTGGGCTTCTGGTGCCGATTGCAGTTCCCCGCCCTGCGATCGCGCGCTGTTGTCGCCGTTACCGCTGACGATGGTAATATTTGCCGGATCGAGCCACAAATTGCCGATCGCCCCGTTAGTCGCGCGGGTATCGACCTCTCCTTGAAAAGTTAAAGCATTTTTGCCG
Organism: Microcoleus sp. AR_TQ3_B6; assembly: GCF_036702785.1. Taxonomy (NCBI): domain Bacteria; kingdom Bacillati; phylum Cyanobacteriota; class Cyanophyceae; order Oscillatoriales; family Microcoleaceae; genus Microcoleus; species Microcoleus sp. AR_TQ3_B6. The sequence continues at coordinate 59,399 of NZ_JAUBVJ010000048.1, forward strand.
GAAACTTCTACTCTTCCGCCGTTACCTGCTGCTGTGCCCCCGCGAGCAGCAATATTGCCGAAGAAGCGAGTGATATTGTCTGACCAAATTACCGCAGTGCCGCCATTGCCGCGGTCGATCGCGTTTGCTGCGATCGTAGAATCAGGACTAACGTATGTTACCAGTGCGTTTGGCACGGTTTCCATCCCCCGCCAACCGCCTCCAACACGCACATTACCTCCGCCGTCGGTTCCGGAAGCATTGATATTTGCGCCGAAGAGTCCTACTTTTTCACCTAAAATATTAACTGTGCCGCCCGCAATGCCAGAAGCAGCAAATACATTGACAGAACCCGAGACGATCGCACTTCCGGCAACTGCGGGCACTGTTTGGCCGCCAGTCAGTACCAATTGACCTTGTTCGTTAGTCGTTAAACCTGTGGCTGACGCTAGGCCGGAGCCCGTAAGCAACTGAGGCAAAGAAACCGGGGCGATCGCCGATTTTTCGGACTGCCAAGGCGGAGTTATTTCTAAACTCAATAAGTTACCCGTAAGACCTATCCGGACTGCCTTTTCTCCCGGAACAGCAGCCACTGTAATTTGACCGTTTGGAGCGGATAATTTTCCTGTATTAATAACGGTGCCACCGAGCAAAGTTAAACTTTGACCGCTGCCCACTGCCAAGTTTCCCGCATTGACAATTGCACCGACTTGTGAGTTATTAAAATTAAATTGATTGGGGTTTCCTACTAAAGCTTTGTAATCATTAATTCCTGCCGAATTAAACCAGCGATCGCCGAAACCAATACCTGTAGCAGTTGTCGCGAAAAAAGACCCGGACACGTTTAATCTAGCATTTTGACCGAAGACAATTCCCGCCGGATTCATTAAGAATAAATTCGAGTTGCCGCCGCTTACGGAAATCAGACCGTTAATGACGGAAACATCGCCTCCGGAAATCCGCCCTAAAATATTTTGAATATTGGGATTCGTTAGAAAATTAGCAATTTGACCTTCGCTGAGATTAAATTGGCTGAAGCTGTGAAACAGATTTGCCCCGTTTCCTGACAGTTGTCCCCCACTAATGTCTGTGCGGTTTTGCTCGGACTTAACAACAGTATTAGTGCTGTCATTTGCAGGAACGACAGGTTGCGACCGAACTGCTAGCGGTAGCAGCCAAAAACCTAATGTCAAAATTAGAGCAGAACGAAAATAGATCATTGGAGGAAGTCATTAGTCATTAGTCATTAGTCATTAGTCATTAGTCATTAGTCATTAGTCATTAGTCATTAGTCATTAGTCATT
>NZ_JAUBVJ010000049.1:0-2225 GCF_036702785.1 Microcoleus sp. AR_TQ3_B6
CAAATCCTCGGACCCTCTCGGACTCTCCCCGAATCCCCCTCTAATACCATAAACAATCTAGGTGCATAACAGCTTATCCCTTCATCACTTATTAGTTAACTACCTATTGCCCAGTGGGTCAGACTTTATCAATTGCGATCGCTGGCACCTGGCGGGGGCTATCTCAATATACTCTTGGTTTGCCTGGTGCGGGAGCGAGCGAGCTATCCCTTGATTGTGGTCACTGTTACCTAAGCGAGTCCCTAGCAATGTAACTGAGCAAAGGGATGCGAGCGCAGAAATTTTACCGCTATTGAAACATTATAAAGTAGTAGTTATATCGTTTCCGGTTGGAAGGGAATGATAAAAGTCAAGGTCAATAATTCCACATTCCCCCACGGAGGACGGACAACTCCCCACATACCATCCCAAACGGTGTTACCGGAATTGATATGATACTGAAATGCTCGCTCCTATATCGAAACCGAACCTCAGATAGGGGAAGCATTGAAGGAGGTAGGATTTGTTCCCGGAATCTCTCTCTATTTCTCTTGAGTCCAAGTCCGAAAAACTCAACCTGTAGGGGTATTTGATGTAGCTTGTAAATGGAAAAGGAACTATCGAGGGATATCGGTTAAGGAGGGTTGGTTTATTCGGACAAATTTAGGCTCTCTCAGCGAGTGCGCTCGCAGCCTATCACAAGCGGATGGGAATTGAAGAAATGTTCCGAGATTATAAAACGGCAGGCTATTATTTAGAGGGAACAGGCTTAAAAACTCAGGGAGTGGTAGCCGGAATTTTATTAATAGCACTTGCCTGTAATAGTGCTGTCATGCAAGGGACAACTCTCTGCCATGGCATCGGTTACAGAGTATATTGTTCCTCATAAGGAGTCCAAAATAAAGTATCCAAGACCAAGTAGCTTTGGGACTGGTCTAGATAGCCAACAATCGCTAATATACCTGGACAAATAGGCCGGATAGATTAAGCGAGTCCATGACATCAACCCCGAATAAACGCTACTTTTATCAACGGGGGATGACGGCTGTAAGTCACATTCAACCTAGCTCTTAGCCCTCTTTGTCACCCCCCCAGGTTAATTTTACCTGTTTGCCCGATCGCAAAAACTTCCCAAAAATCCGAAATATAGTTTTTGAGAAAGCTTGCTTGATTCGGGCGGTACCCGTTGTGCACCCTACCAGAGGTTCCGCCTCTGCTAAGGTGCGGAGTGCATCGCCCTACCAGAGGCAGTTAGATACTTACCTCAGTGAAATCGCTAGCGGTGAGCATAGCGGGCGTAACACCGTTAAGCTTCGCTAACAATTGACCCGTATCACTCACCATAATCAAAGTCTGATTGTTCCTCGAACTAATACTAAGTTGAGCGAAACTCAAATTGGAATTTAACCCAATTAAGTCTTCGCCTTTGCGGAAATCAGTAATAATGTCGCTACCCCAACCCCAACTTGGGTTTAGCAGAAATAAATCACTTCCCGAACCGCCAGTCAAAGTATCGTCCCCAACATCGCCGCTGAGGAAATCGTCCCCAGCACTGCCGCTGAGGATATCATTACCCTTACCACCGTACATAGTATCGTTATCGGTGTGGCCGCAGAGCACATCGTTTGCATTGCCGCCTAACAGCAAGTCGTTGCCCTCACCGCCATCGAGGCTGTCGTTTTCTTTGCCCCCGTAAAGCGTGTCATTTCCTTGTAAACCAAAAATCAGGTCTGCACCTTCATTGCCAAAGGCAATATCGTTGCCGTCTCCAATATTAATTGTGTCATTTCCTAAGTTGCCTAAAATGTAGTCGTCGCCATTTTCACCGAGCAAGATATCGTCATCTTTGCCGCCAAAAATGCTGTCGTTGCCATCGCCGCCGGCAACAATATCATTGCCGATATCTCCCCTCAAAAAGTCGGAGCCATCTCCGCCAAAAACAGCGTCATTATCTTTGCCACCGTAGATGGTATCGTTGCCAGCGTCGCCTCCGATGAAATCGCTGCCTTCATTGCCGAAGAGCAAGTCGTTATCTGCACCGCCATTAATGTTGTCATCGCCGCCCCTACCGAAAAGAGTATCGTTGCCGGCAAGTCCGTTAATCGACTCGTTGATGTCGCCACCCCTGATGACATCGGCATCGTTACCGCCGTTGAGAGTTTCTTGGCCGGGGTTGGAAAGGATGAGAATAGACGCGAGATCCGGGGGGTTGAGGTTTTCGAGCAGGCAATCATCCGAGGCCTCAG
>NZ_JAUBVJ010000049.1:2325-8665 GCF_036702785.1 Microcoleus sp. AR_TQ3_B6
TCTCCGTTGGAGTATCAATCAGTGGTGTGGGTGCCTCAGTCTCCGTTGGAGTATCAATCAGTGGTGTGGGTGCCTCAGTCTCCGTTGGAGTATCAATCAGTGGTGTGGGTGCCTCACTCTTGGTTGGAGTCTTAGGTGGTGTTGGTGGCTCACTCTTGGTTGGATCCTCAGTCTCGATCGCAGTCTGACTATCGGTTTGAGGGTTAGTCTCGATCGCAGTCTGACTATCGGTTTGGGGCTTAGTCTCGATCGCAGTCTGACTATCGGTTTGAGGCTTAGTCTCGATCGCAGTCTGACTATCGGTTTGAGGCTTAGTCTCGATCGCAGTCTGACTATCGCTTTGAGGCTTAGTCTCGATCGCAGTTTGACTATCGCTTTGGGGCTTAGTCTCGATCGCAGTCTGACTATCGGTTTGAGGCTTAGTCTCGATCGCAGTCTGACTATCGCTTTGAGGCTTAGTCTCGATCGCAGTTTGACTATCGCTTTGAGGCTTAGTCTCGATCGCAGTCTGACTATCGCTTTGAGGCTTAGTCTCGATCGCAGTCTGACTATCGCTTTGGGGGTCAGTCTCGATCGCAGCTTGACTATCGCTTTGGGGGTCAGTCTCGATCGCAGCTTGACTATCGCTTTGAGGGTCAGTCTCGATCGCAGCCTGACTATCGCTTGGAGAGTCAGTCGGGACGAGAGTAGCTCCCAATGCAAAAGAGTCGCTGATGTCTGTGGCACTTCCGTTATTATTAGGAAGTAGAGCGCGACTCGAACCCGGCAAGAGGGCACCAGCACGCATCCTAAGTGCCGGACTTCCCGGTATCGGGAGCCTGACAAACATGCCGTTGATGTATTGCAAAGGGCCTAGTAACGGGTCTGCGATCGTAATATTTGCCGTCGCATTATTATCGGTAGACCAATTCGGCGTCTCTTTATTGGGAAATTGAATATTGTTTCCCCCATCGGTTAGCTCCCATGAGGTTTGCTGCCTAGCTCTATAAGGATTATTTGCCGTATTCCTATCAAAAATCGAACTTGTGATAGTAATTGGCGCGTTCTCAGGAATTTTAAAAACACCAATAGCTCCACCATAATCCCCTGCATTATTATTAGAAAAAGTGGAATTAACGATGTTAGTCGAAAAGGAATCTGTTCTATGGATAAGCATTCCTCCACCAGTATTACGAGCCGTGTTGCCGAAAAATGTAGTGTTTGAAATGTTGACATTTCCATCGTTTGCCGCCCACATACCGCCGCCGTGAGTAGTGGCTGAGTTGTTGGCAAAGAAGCAGTTTCTCACTGTCAAATCGGCATTGGCCTGGTGGACGCCGCCTCCCTGACCCTCTTGGGCAATAGCTCTATTGTTCATAAAGTAGCTATTTTCCAACAACATTTTATCTGAACCATAGCCAAATAAATATGCCGCTCCTCCTGCTCCTGCGATATTGCCATCAAAAAGGCTATTGCGGATGATAACATTTCCGCCAACAGGCCCAGGGAATCCGCCCGGGCCGGAACCATTAGCACCATCGACGTAAACTCCCCCGCCAACGTCTGTTGTTGCCACGTTGCGGATGAATTTAGAGTTGTCGATCGTCAGGCTGCCCAACAGGTTATTAACTGCACCGCCGTAGGTGCCTTTGTTGTCGGTAAATTCGCTATCTCTGATAGTCAGAGAACTACCGCTTTTAGTTGCGATCGCGCCGCCACCGCGTTCGGTATTGCTAGCCAAAGAACCATCATTGCCGCTAAACTTGCTGTTAATTATAGTTGTCGTGCTGCGGAAACCCGTGTGAATGCCGCCACCGAAACCGGCAACATTATTCTTGACTTGGCAATTTTCTAAAGTTAAAGTGCTGTTACCTCCCGTTTGAATGCCACCACCAGCGGTAGTTGCCTCATTATTTGGGTCATTACCAAAAACTCGGCCGTTGGCAATAATCAGGTTTTTTAGAGTAACATTGGTTGAACCTTGAGTGGAGATCACTCGCGAACTATTGTTGCCGCTGATGGTTAATTGTCCAGCATTACCTGCCTCAATAGTCAAGTTTTTGTTAATGACAAGTTGACCGGAAGTGAGAGTAATTGTTCTAGTGGCAAGACTGGCTGCAAACTTAATGGTATCGCCGTTCGCAGCAGAGGCGATCGCATCTCTCAAGGAACCGGCCCCGCGATCGTTAGTGTTGGTAACCGTAATAGTCCTTAAAGTCCCTTGGTAATCCGCCATTGCTTCTGGAGTTAAGGCTAGGGGTGCTTCAATAACCCCTTTGGCATACTCCAAATACCAGTTACCACTGCTGCCAGTGAGATCTGTAGATGCTGCAATATCAGCCCCGGTTAAATCGCCCAGGCGATCGACAAAATCGATCCCCGAACCCGCAGCAACATCGCAACCGTAAAGTACAATATCTGCTGTGTCGCTCAGAGCATTTCGCCACCCTTGCAACTGGCTTTCATATTCCGGCAAATTATCCGAATTCAACGTCGCAGAACCAAGCTGCAAGCTGCCAGAAGTGCCGTGAGAAAAAATGTGAACTTGATCTACAGTTCCTCCAGCAGCAGCAATTGTTTGCAGTTTTGCAGTAATTTGCTCGACTCCGTTGCCATTTTTATCTAAAATGATGATTTCTGCACCGGGAAGCACGCCTCCCGCAAGAGTTTGATAGTCATCTAAGTCGGGGTCAATGAAGACAAGAGATTTAGAAAGAGGATTGGGGAGAACAGATTGTGGAGCGTTAGTGGTCAAAGTTGAGTTCATTTCGCATACCAATGAGAAAGTTTACTATTTGCTGGTAACTTCACCTTAAAAGCAGAAGGCACCAGATGCAGAAGGCAGCAGGCAGGATTAAAACCTCAATGATAAATCTGGGAAATAAAAATTTTTGGTAAATTTTTATTTTTATCCCTGAATAATGACAGATGCAGAAGGCAGCAGGCAGGATTAAAACCTCAATGATAAATCTGGGAAATAAAAATTTTTGGTAAATTTTTATTTTTATCCCTGAATAATGACATCCGAGGCTTGTATCCACAATCACGTTTTGCTGTCTAAAGATAAGGATTGCGAGTTTTCTAGCCGTTAACCGCAGAGGATGTAATGTAAATAGTCCAGGCCGCAGAACCTCTATAGGCGGGTTAGCCATGCGGATCTTACAGATATAAGTAGCACATTCAACCATTTTTGTTCCTCAGTCATGGTAAATCCAAAAAAGATATCTGCGGTTGCGAATTCCTGAGAATTACTCTAGCTATTACATCATACATTCGCCTTACCAAAGGTTAGGTAATCCGGATCACAGTTTGGTGCTTTATTAATCAGAACTTACCCGCTGCTCCCCATGTTCCGTGGAGATCTATGGCCCAGGATCTATAGGTGTCCCCAATTTGAGAGTACGGCTGTGGTAGTAATGTAAATTGAGATTTTCTTGAGATTGTTGGGTGGGAAAGTGTCAGACAATTGTAGTCATGCAAATGGAAAAAATTCCCAACCCCCATTCCCCACCCGCCTTCCTTGTGCGTCCAGGGTTGCTATCGAGAGGATGGCAAAGTACGCAAGCGCACCCTAGCTAACCTCTCTAACTTGGGGGATGATACCATGGAAAGGCTGAGAGTTTTGCTAATATGGCGATACCGCTATTTCTAACTTAGAATCCGCTTTTGAGATGCCACATTTCCTACCTCACGGTCACGTCGCCTCCATGTTACGCACACTCAAAAATATCAACCCGAATCACTAATTGCCGATCGAGCAAGTCGCCAACGAGAGTTAGTCACCGCGATGCGGGGTGACTCGAATTACCCACCCCGCTTCCAAACCGAGCTACGGCTCGCGGACTATCCACACATACAGTCAGTAGCACACTCTCAGCACTCTTAAAAGTTCAAGATGCACACTCTCACGAGCTTTATGAAGCAATGGATGCCTTGAGTGAACGACAACAGGAAATCGAACAAAGTTTAGGCGCCAAATACCTGTGTAAAGGTAGCTTAATTCTCACCAGATGTGATTTCCACTTATTTTGAGGAACCTGTCCCCCTAGCCCAATACTGCTATTGGCGGGACAAGGAAAAAGGGAAATTACAAATCATCTTCGGATTACTCTGTAATGCGGCTGCGTGGACGTGAGCGGTAGAAGTCTTTGAAGGTAAGAGCAACGATGCTAAAACTTTAAGCTATGTACTGGAAACAGTCCGGGATCGGTTTGGGATTAAACGGCCAGTCTTGGTGGACGTCAGAGGTGTACTTACTTCGCCGCCAATAGAAGAAGAGTTGAAGGCTATAGAAGGTTTAGACGCTCATTACCGCGTTAAGAGCACCGCAAATCCGAGAGTTTGTCGAACACTCTTGTGATAAAACTGTCGCTGCTCTCTTGCAAGCGATTTCGCTTCTCTCCAGTCACCGGATTATTCAGGAGATGAGTGACAAGCGCCATAGTGAGAAAATTGAAGCAGAAAAGCATTTAGATGAAATGTATGTGATTCGTACTTCTGTGTGCCGAGGTATTAGATGACTCTAAAACGGTGAAACCCTATAAAAGTTTGTCTCTAATCGAGCAGGCATTTCGCTGTTATAAAACTCTCGATTTGAAGGTGAGTCCGATTTATCAACGCCCCAGCCCTACCGGGTACGATCGCACGTGTTTTGATGTTTGTTGGCTCATTACGTGGAATGACATAGGGGGAGCGAGATTAGCACCGTTGCTGTTTGAGGATGAGGAGTGGTTAGATACCGGGCGAGTCTGGTTCGGTGATTGTCCCGGTTAAATCTGAGACTCCGCCAAAACGGAAAGCTGCAAGGAAACCCACTTCTGAACGTTTTCCCCTTCAAAGTTTTCGGACGTTGCTGAGGAATTTGGCGACGATGACTAAAAATCGAGTGCTGCCTAAATTAGGAGGTGTTTCGGTTAGTTTTGATAAGCTGACTGCGGCGACTTCTTTGCAGCAGAGAGCCTTCGATTTACTGGGGGTTTCACTGACATCTTCCGTCATGTATCAGGCGAGGGTTCTCATCCCGATTCCCCCACAGGTGGGAGTTTGCTTGGAGGTTTAAGATCGCGCCCGGGAAGTTCCGGTTAATTTAACTTGTTTTCCAAATCGCAAAAAGTTCCGAAAAATCCTAACTTTAGTTGTTGAGAAAGCTTGCTTTCGTCGGGCGGTGCTGATGGCGCACCTTACCCGAGGCAGCAACATCGGGTAAGGTGCGCCATCAGCACCCTACCCGAGGCAGTTAGATTGTTACCTCAGTGAAATCGCTAGCTGTGAGAATACCGGGCGTAACACCCTTAAGCTTCGCTAACAATTCATTCGTGTCCGTCAGGGTAATCAAAGTTTCATTGTTGCTCGAACTAATACTAAGTCGATCGAAACTCAAACCGGAAGTTAACCCAATTAAGTCCTCGCCTTTGCGGAAATCCATAATAATGTCGCTACCGAAACTTGGATTTAGGACAAATAAATCACTTCCCTCTGAGCCGGTCACAATATCGTCCCCAGCACCGCCGTTGAGGAAATCGTCCCCAGCACCGCCGTTGAGGATATCATTACCATTACCACCGTCAAGCTTATCGTTTCCATCGCCGCCTAAGAGCACATCGTTTCCATCGCCGCCTAAGAGCACATCGTTTCCATCGCCGCCATCGAGACTGTCGTTTTCTTGGCCGCCGTCAAGCGTGTCATCTCCAAATAAGCCTAAAATCTGGTCTGCACCTTCATTGCCAAAGGCAATATCGTTGCCGTCTCCAGCATTAATTGTGTCATTTCCTAAGTTGCCTAAAAGGTAGTCGTCGCCATCTTCACCGAGCAAGATATCGTCATCTTGGCCGCCAAAAATGCTGTCGTTGCCACCGCCGCCGGCAACAATATCATTGGCCTTATCTCCCGTCAAAAAGTCGGATCCATCTCCGCCAACAACAGTGTCATTATCTTTGCCGCCAAAAATGCTGTCGTTGCCCGCGTCGCCTTGGAGGAAATCGCTGCCTTGATTGCCGCAGAGCAAGTCGCTATCTGCACCGCCTCGGATCGTGTCATCGCCCCCCATACCGTAAATACTACCGTTGCCGACACTTCCGTTAATCAAGTCGTCCATGTCGCCGCCCACGCTGAAATTTGCCTCGTTACTGCCGTTGAGAGTTTGTTCGACGGGTTTGGGCGTGATGGTAGCAGAGTCGAGATCCGGGAGGTTGAGGTCATCCAACAGGGAACTATCCCACGCCAGAGTCTCCGGTGGTGCCTCAATCGGTGCTGGTTTCTCAGTATCCGTTGGAGCCTCAATCGTTACTACTGGCTTAGTCTCCGTTGGTGGGTAAATCGGTACTGGTGGCTGAGTATCCTTTGCAGTCTCAATCGGTGCTGG
>NZ_JAUBVJ010000049.1:8765-29156 GCF_036702785.1 Microcoleus sp. AR_TQ3_B6
TGGCTGAGTATCCGTTGCAGTGTCAATCGGTGCTGGTGGCTGAGTATCCGTTGCAGTGTCAATCGGTGCTGGTGGCTGAGTATCCGTTGCAGTGTCAATCGGTGCTGGTGGCTCAGTATCCGTTGCAGTGTCAATCGGTGCTGGTGGCTGAGTATCCGTTGCAGTGTCAATCGGTGCTACTGGTTTAGTCGGGACGACTGTACCTCCCGATGCCAAAGAGTCGCTGTCGCCTGTGGCACTTCCCTTATTTTCACTATCTTTAGGGTCACTCCCACCAGTACCCCTATCAATGGCCGGACTTCCGGCTACCAGGGGCGTGGCTGAAGCGCCGTTGATGTTTGCCAAAGTGCCTGCTAACCAGGGTGCCAGCGTAATAAATGCCGTCGCATTGTAATCGTTAAAGTTATCGGTTTGTTTGGGCGGCCACTGAAAATTGTCTCCTTCGTCGATTAATTCCTGGTTGGTGTGCAGCTGAATGCCAAACGGATTCCCGGAGGTGTTATTTAAAAAAGTCGTGTTTTGGACGCTGACAGGATAGCCATCGGCGACTGCGATACCTCCGCCAACCCAGCCGGCGTAATTGTTGGCAATCCTAGTGTTGGCAATATTTGTGGGGGCGTAAAGAGCCATTGCACCGCCGACATAGCCATAGCCATCAACAGCAGTAGTAGTAACCCGGTTGTTCGTAAAATCGCTGTCGGTAATCGTGGTAGGTGCCTCCATGACCCAAATGGCGCCACCTTGAGCGGCAGCTTTATTGCCCCTAAATGCGCTATGCGTGAGGGTAAATCCCTGGTTGCTGCTGTTGTTCATTTGCACCAAAGCGCCGCCAATTCCGTCGTTGCCGCCGGGAAGCGACAGAATTTCGTTGTTTTCAAAGAGGCTATATGCAACACTGACGCTGTCTCCAGGGGCGGTGTACAGGTAAGCTGCTCCCCCTTCGCCCCGCCCTTTGTTGTTTCTAAATACGCTTCCGCTAATGCTAATTCTGCCGGAAGACTCCTCAGTAGAACTGGATCTGTCTGTGTAAAGGGCGCCGCCGAAACCCCTTAAAAAAGAATTGCCGTTGGGATCATTTGGGTCGAAAGCGCCTGCGGTGGTGTCGTTGCCAATAAATTGCGAGTCCTCAATTGTTAGTTTGGCGTTTAGGCTATTAATTGCCCCGCCGTTAATTCCCCTGTTGTTGATGAATTCGCTGTTGCGCACGGTCAGCTCTTTAGGGCTGACAAAAGCAATAGCCCCAGCACCGCGTTCGTCGTTGGCTGCGGTGGCTCTATTTCCGGTGAACTTACTGTTGTCAACGGTCAGGCTGCTGTTCCAGCCGAGGAACATTGCACCGCCACCTCGATCGGCAACGTTGTTGGTAAACTGAACATTATCTACGGTCACCGCTACTTCGTCAGTTGTGTAGACCGCCCCACCGTACTGGTTCGTTTTGGCGTTGATAATATTGAGGTTTTTGAGCTCAAAACTGGTAGCAGTATCAACGTTGGCATTGACATAAAAGACGCGGGATGAGTTGTTACCGCTGATTCTTAAACCCGGTGCCGCGAAGCCGTCAATGGTGAGGTTTTTGCCAGCGGGAATATTGAGTTGACCGCTGGTGAGGGTAATGGTTTGGAGGGCTAAAAGTGGACTGAAGGTAATTGTATCGCCGGCACGAGCGCTGGCGATCGCAGCCCTTAATGAACCGGACCCGTTATCGCGATTGTTGGTTACTAAGACAATAGCTAAATTACCTTGGTAACTTGCCATAGCCTCGGGTGCCAAGGCTAAGGGAGATTCAATTTGACCCTTAACATATTCTAAATTCCAGTCGCCGTCGCGGCCTGTTAGGTTGGTGGATGCGGCAACGTCAGCCCCGGTTAATTGACTGAATCGATCGACGAAACGAGCACCTGTACCGGCGGCTACATGGCACCCGTAGAGCATCATGTCTGCTCCTGGGGCTAGTGAATTCGGCCACTTTTCCAACTGGCTTTTGTATTGCTCTATGTTATCTGAGTCCAGAGCGGTATTGCCGAGTTGTAGGCTGCCTGAATTGCCGTGAGAAATAATGTGAACCGAGTCGATCGCTCCGTTAGTAGAGGCGTAGTTTTCAATTTCAGAGGTGATTTGTTCGATGCCGTTTTTGGTGCGCTCGACTATTACTACCTGCTGTCCAGGCAGCACTCCCGCTGCAATTGACTCGTAATCTTCCACGGCCGAGTCAATGAAGACTAAGGAGCGCGGTGACCGTTTTTCTAAAGAAGATTGCGAGTTAACTTGAGCGAACGTAGAACTCATATTGGATACTCCATTAAGGACTGTACTGGTAGATATACCCGGCAGCCATCTCATCAGGCTTATGTGATTACATCTTAGCACCACATTTCGACCGACTGCCATCTTAAAATATATTTTAAAAAATTTATTTTTAGCCTGATTAACCTTTTAGTGGTGTTACCGAATCGGATTTTTTACCGCTACAGATGAGAAAAGACTGAAAAATTTATCGGGAATATTTAAATGAATTTAGCTTCTACCATCCGGATTGTTTCAGCCTTATTTGGCTAACTGTAGCCCTCATTTCAGACCTTAGGAAATGGTGTAGGTAAATTCCCCCTGAACAACCAATCTGAACTATATTTAGTGGTTTTCATTTGAGCGTGTAATTTTAGGTAGAGGGAAACGGTACTGCCCTTTTTAGTGTCAACAATCGCCTAAAACCCTTGATAAATTATGTGATTACATCTTAACACCCTATTTGCAGCTAGGGCCATACGTACCAAAACTTTATTTTAACTTTATTTTAACTTTATTTTTCTCCGGAGTAACCTGTTGGTGGTGTTACCGAATGGGATTTTTGCCGCTAATGCTGGGAAGAGACTGCAAAAATTATTGGGAATATTTAAATAAATCCCGCTTCTGCGATCCGGATTATTTCAGCCTTATGTGGCTAACTGTAGCAATCATTTCACGGCTTAGGAAAGGGTGTAGGTAAATTCCCCCTGAAGAACCAATCTGAACTATATTTAGTAGTAGTTTTCATTTGAGCGTGTAATTTTAGGTAGGGAAACGTTACTACCCGATCGCCTGTCAACAATCGCCTAAAACCCTTGATAAATACCGCTTTTACCTAAGTCTATATCCCCCTCGCATCGCCCTCAATCAGGGGAGTAGGGGTTGACGAAAGACCAGACTCTTGCCCCACCCCCTACTCCCCGGAGGCTACGCAGGCGCCCGAGGGATATAAGTTTAATAGTCAAACAGCAGTCTGTGACTGACTTAGAAGTTAAGTTGACACCAATGGGGACTACCCTGTCCTTACCTCTATTTCCTCCCAGGAAAAACTGAATTATATACATTTTGAATAATTAAATATGCTTTCAAGCTGCTAAATTTTCGATACAGTAAAATACTGATTCCAAGTGGGTTTTGTCGCATTTCCTAACAATCAAAACTGTCTCATATTAAGTGCCAGTTAATCGCTGGCCATCAACTTGTTTGTGCGCTGGCGCGGATACTCTGAGGACTGCCGTTGTCACTACCAACGTCATTAGAATTATTCAGCGGGAGTGGAGATGATTGCAGATTGAGGGGCGATCGAATCGTTGATTGCGATCGCCCCTGCGTTGCCTAATTACAATTGCATTCATACCAGTTCCCCTCCGGAGGCTCACACCCTCCATTGCATCACTCTCCTGATTGCCCAACACTCGATCGCGCCCGCCGCCGTTACCGAGTGTGGCGCTATCTCGATCGACATAACCCCAACCAAGTCCCCTTTTTTACTCAGGCAACTCATCCATTTTGGCAATTGCCTTTTGTATGGTTCGAGGTCATCTGAACAGAGGATAACAGAGCCCGCATTGCAGTTTGCCCGATCTAGCACCAGAAATTGTGCGAAATTTGTAAATTTTTCCAACCATAGAGGCACAGTTTTGAAGGGCCGAGGTAATTTTCTCGGTGCCGTCAGAGTTGGAATTGAGTAAAATTACTTCATCCCCAGCAAAAATTCCCGAAACAAAGTATTCCCCGTGATTAATGCTGGAGTCATTCAATACAAAGCTTTTGGGTGGGGGATTTCAGTATTCCGAAGCGGGATTGGTTTCCGTCATAGAAGTGAACATATTCTGTCCTCCAAAAGGCTGTTTAGTGGTAGATATACCCCTGGAGTCAGAGTGTCAGAAAATGCCAGCGAGCTGATTTTTTCTGCTCATTTTTCTTTAAGCTATCTATCAGTTTCCCCTATTTCTGCGGCACTGCTATCCGCGAGCTTACGGAATTTATATTCTGCGTGTTTTCCCCAACTACTGGCCGTGCCACAATTACCGATCCTCTATCCTCTCGCTGACACCACTTTAAAAACATAATCCAACTATAGCCCCGTGCTTCAAACCTCGATCTTCATCAGTCATGTCCCATTATAAAATCTAAAATCTAAAAGGGTATGACAGTGAGTTTATCTGCCGGAAAACTGCACCGCTCAAGATTCTGTAGCAGATGGCGGCTTCTGCCCTGCATTGCGCATATTAATAATCTTGTTGAGCGCCTCGAACCAAAAACCAGCTCCCATAGAAATAGCTACCCCGCTCAATATCCAACCAAACAATTTTTGGATGAAAGCCGGCCACAATAAATTCCCCTGCCTATCTCGTTCTAACCTGTTCGGTTCGTTCCATCCCAAAGGCAGAGCTACATTGTCCAAAGCTCGATCGACATCCTTTTGAACTTTTGTCAGACTGGCTAAATTATCTAATTTAGTCTTAGCATTTTTTTCCACCAACTGCTGAGCGTACAAATTAACAGTCGAGCGCAGCATCGAATCCTTCGACAACCGATTAATAATATTAATGGTATCAGCATTAGCAGCGACAGCGATCGCAGTGCCGAGCAAAATAGCAACCCCTTTGGCATTCCGCTTGTAAACGCCAGAAGCACGCTGCATCGATTGGTCAAACCACATTTCAATTTCTTTCTGAAACCGCTGCAACTGCTCTTGAGCATCTCCGCCGCCTTTTTCAGCGCGCTGCGCTAAAACATAAAGGCTGCGTTTCAAAGATTCTGGCATACTGTCCAAGGTTTCTTGAATTTGTTTGTAAATTCGACTGTCTTCTTTCATATCCATAATTTCTGCTACCGTATCCTGACTCTTTCTAATTGTATTTAACAGATTGCTCAAACTCGGTTGCAGTTGGCCTAGCAGCGCCTCCCGCTCAAATTCGCTGTCAAAACGAGCCTTAACAAATGCCATCTGCCTCTGAAATTCTCTCCCTCCCAGCTCGGTTTCTGGTAGATATACCTGAGAATCATTAATATAAAATCCTAGCTTTTCCGACATCCGCTCCAAGCTGTTGTTCAAACTTCCCAGCTCGTTTTTATAATCTTCAATAACTCGATCGAACTCCGCCGTCAGCCAGCCAAATTCTTGCTCGATAATCGGTTTAGTAGACTCCGGCAGATTCAGATTCTCTCCAATCATTTTAATTTGTGCCAACTGTAAATTTTTAAATCTCTCCAATCTGGCTTGAGAGATAGAGCTGAGCAAACTAGAAATCTTTAAAGTATCCAAAAGGCTAGCCGAAAAACACTCGGCTGGAATATAAGAAGGCCCAGTGGATTTATTGCCGAAAACATTTTTAGTACCCGTAACTCCGCGGTAAAAATCCCCCATGCGGTGCGTAACAGAGCGGAATCCCTCTGATAAAACCCCTTTCGCTCCCTGATTCAAATCCTTGATAATCGGATTGGCGTAAATCCCATGAGCTAAATGTCGGACTCGCTGAAATTGCACGGGCTCTTGCGATCCTTCGCTGCCGCCAGAAATCAGCACTTCGATCGACTTCTTTAAATGTTCCGCCCGCCACTGCAAAACAGTAGCAATCAGTTCCTGAATTTCCGAAGCTAGCAAGCTTAAAGTCAGGTAGATAAACACTAAGCCAATGATAATATCTATAATTACAGGCAAGTTCATGTATTTTCCTAGTCGCAAATAACTGCTTTCTAAGTTTACCTTCAGTTTGGAACCCTCAAAACTCTCTTAACTTATGTCAGAAATCTTTCCATTCCTGGGGCGCAAACCGAAAAATCGCTGGAATAACCGCTTTACAGACAAACTGTGGATGCTGGCTTTTCTGTTGGCAGCAGTGCTGATTTTCGGGCTGAATCTGGGTGGTGTGGCGTTGCGGGATTGGGATGAAGGCATTGCAGCGCAGGTAAGCCGCGAAATTTGGCGCGGCAACTTAAATTGGCTGTATCCGACGATCGACTCTATGCCTTATTTCAACAAACCGCCGCTGGTACACTGGCTAATCGGGCTGTGTTTTGCCGTCGGCGGCGTCAGCGAATTGACGGCGAGGTTGGTACCGGCGATGCTGACGGCGGCTTCAGTGCCCCTGCTTTACGCCATTGGCAGGGAGTTGTTTCCCAGACGGTCGATCGCCATTTTTTCTGCCTTCGTTTATCTGACGCTGTTACCGGTGGTGCGGCACGGACGTTTGGCGATGTTGGATGGGGCGGTTTTGTGTTTTTTGCTGGGGGCGATGTGGTGTTTGCTGCGATCGCGCCGGGACTTGCGCTACGCTTTGGGGGCGGGGATTGGGTTCGGGCTGATTTGCCTGACTAAGGGCGTGATGTTGGGGCTGCTGTTGGCTGCTGTTGGCTGTATTTTTTTGGTTTGGGATACCCCGCGACTCCTCACTTCGGGGTATCTTTGGGGCGGATTGGCGATCGGAACATTGCCAGTAGCTGCTTGGTATTTTGCCCAATGGCTGCACTACGGCCAATATTTCATCAACACTAATTTAGTTAACGAATCTTTCCGGCGCATTTCGGAACCTGTCAGCAGTCACAAAGGCCCGCCCTGGTATTATCTTTTAGAAATTTTTAAATTAGCTTGGCCGTGGCAGTTATTTTGGCTGCAAGGGCTGTTTTGGAGTTGGGAAAATCGCAATTTTCCCGGGCCAAAATTAGTATTGGTTTGGACGGGAGTATATCTGCTGGCTATTTCTGTGATGAATACTAAATTGCCTTGGTATGTTTTGCCAGTTTATCCAGCTTTTGCTGTGGCCGTTGGCAGCTATCTCGCTGAAGTTTGGGATCAACTGTGGCTGCCGCCAGAACCGGTCAAAGAGGAAGCAGAAGAACATTTTGATGCTATTTCTTTGTTGCCTCACCAGGCGATTTTCGCAATAGTGGCTGTAGTTGGTGTTGTCGGCTGCATTTACTTCAGTGGCTTAGTGCAAATTGGGAACTACATTGTGCCGATGCAGCGAGATTTGCAGTTAATGTTGATATTTATAGCTTTGACAATGACACTGGCGGCCGTGTTGCTGCACCGCAAAGACCGGCAGTTTATATTAGTTTTAATTTGGGGAACTTACCTGACGCTGTTGGTATTGGTCGCTTCAGATAACTGGGTTTGGGAACTGGCGGAGGATTATCCCGTTAAGCCGATCGCCGAAATTGTCCGCACAGGAACTCCGGCCGGTCAACAGGTGTTTACTTCTCACCGCTTGGGCCGTCCATCGCTGAATTTTTACAGTGAACGCCAAGTTATTGTCGCCGACGCGCCGACGCTCAAACAGAAATGGCAATCCGATCCTCCACCTTATTTTCTGTTAGAAAAACCAGTTTTAAAACATTTAGGTTTGCAGAATGCTGAGATTGTCAAAACAGCGGACGATTGGGTTTTGGTAACTCGAAAATAAGCGATCGTGTGTCTCCAAATTCTCGTAGGGGCGGGTTTCACCAACCATTTATGTCAGAAACCAACAATATAATCAACCCGCCCCCACCCAAGGACCAATCCGATCGAGTGTGCCCCAATTCTCGTAGGGGCGGGTTTCACCAACCATCTCTGTCAGAAACCAACAATTTCATCAACCCGCCCCCACCCAAGGACCAATCCGAATCTATATCATATATATTGTTTGCCTTCGATTAAAGTTTAGGTTAATCTAGATTATTAGTTGGGTGGGGGCGGGTTTATATGAATTGTTTGCCAGCATCAAATATTGTTTGTAAAACCAGCCCCTACAGGCTATCTCCGGGGCTGGTTTTACAGATAATCTATGGCTTAAACCAACAATTTCATCAACCCGCCCCCCGAACAAACAATCCAAATCTACATTTTTTAAAGGCTCTTCTACATTAGGTTAATCTAGATTATCGGCTGTGTGGGAGCGGGTCGATCTAGATTGTTTGCTGGGATTAAATATTATTCGTAAAACCAGCCCCGGAGAGTCATCTCCGAGGGGGTTTTACAAACCATCGATCTCAGAAACAATAGTCCCCACTGTTTTTTGTTTTTATATGGTCCTATTGCTTATTCTCGCTTGACTTTGAGGCACTGTAGATAATTAAATCAATGTCAGCTCCACCCTGACGCGGCATTTAATTCGACTTTATTTATGCTCCTTGCCCCGCGTAAGCTTGTAGTCTCGTTCCAAAAACAGTCCGGAGTATTGTTAGTTATCACTTGTCAATGATTCTGTGCTTGTTTCGCTGTACTGCATTTCTATTTTCAACGCCGTTTCGACTCTGTGATACTCGGCCTCAACCTGTTCAAAAAGCGCGCCGGCTGGAGCAGGTAAAGGCTTGTTCGCCTCTGTTCCGATGCGGCCCATGATTTCGAGTTCCTCGCACAGCTCAAACAAGCGAAAAGCACCGAGAGTACCGCTAATCGACTTCAAAGAGTGAGCCGATCGCCGCAAAGCCAGCGGATCGGCGTTGCCCAGGGCAATAGAGATGCCTCGCAGCAGTTCGGGAGCTGTTTCGAGGTAAATCTCGATCGCCTCGTCCAAAGCTTCCACTTCTCGCAGTCCCTCTATAATCTTGGCACTGAGGGAATCGCCATTCTGTGACAAACCTCGATCGAGATTGGATGCACCCATCTTGACGGCTGCGGGCGAATAGGGAATTGTCAGTTGTGGATTTCCCGCAACAGCCCCATTCGATGCCACTTCTAATTCACTCGTTCCTCCCATCTGTTCGGGCTGTGAGTTCAAACAAACAATCGGCTGCGGGAGCTCGAACTCCCCATTCGAGCGAGATTTACACGCCATCAAAGCTCGCACCAACTGCTCAATTGCGATCGGCTTGCTCAAATAATCGTCCATCCCCGCAGCTATACACTCTTCGCGATCGCCCTGCATCGCATTTGCCGTCATCGCCACAATCCAAGGCCTTGTGGATTTTCGATTTTCGATTTGGGATTTTCGATTGTTAGATTCCTTGTCAGTCAATTGGGGATTTTCGATTTGGGATTTTCGATTGTTAGATTCCTCGTCTGTCGATTTTCGATTTTCGATTTGGGATTTTCGATTGTTAGATTCCTCGTCTGTCGATTTTCGATTTTCGATTTGGGATTTTCGATTGTTAGATTCCTCGTCTGTTGCGGAAACTTCTGATTCTACCGTGGGATTTTCTTTCGATTTTCGATTTTGAGATTGCTCATCAGTTGTTGAAACTTCTGATTCGACCGGGGAATTTTCTAAGGTTAAATCTTCTGAAAATTGCGATCGGATGCGGCGAGTAGCTTCCAGTCCGTCCATTTCCGGCATTTGCACATCCATCAGCACTACATCGTAAGGCTGGCGGCGCAAAGCTTCGAGCACTTCGAGACCGTTTCCCGCCACATCCGCACGATACCCCATCCGCTGCAAAATTTGCAAAGCCACCTTCTGATTCACCAAATGATCGTCAGCCAACAGAATCCGCAGGGGTAGCTTCTCGGCCAGGAGGGGTATGCTTTGTAAGAAAGGCCCGCTGGTGCGCTGCCCCCTAAATTCCGTTGTCTCTTCCCCAAAAATATTGATTAAAACATTGTAAAGCTGAGATTGTTTGATCGGTTTATTCAAAAAAGCAGCAAAATCCGCCTCAATAGCTGCGGAGTTAATTTCTTGCATGCCGATCGAAGTTAGCATGACTAACGGCAACTTTTGGCAATCTGGATATCGGCGAATTTGCGCAGCTAAAGCCAACCCGTCCATTTCCGGCATTTGCATATCCAAAACTGCCAAGTCAAACACCTCTTTAGCAGAGAGCCAATCTAAAGCCAAACGAGCCGAAGCTGAAGCCCTAGGCACCATTCCCCAAGATTGAGCTTGGAGAGTCAAAATTTGGCGGTTGGTAGCATTGTCATCGACAATTAAGACTCGCTTGCCAGCTAATTCAGGTTGAGAATTGCTCAAGTTAGCTGGCAAGGAACTGTTGCAGCCAGAAACGATCGTGCTGAAATAAAAAGTAGAGCCAACGGATTTGGCATTTTGGCCGCTCGGCTTGTTGCTGAGTACAGATTTGCTAGAGCTATATTTTTCGGCAATTTCGCAAGATTCTCCCCATCCCAAATCAAAATCTGCCGATCTAAAATCTGCGGGAGGATTACCCGCCAGATTACCCATACTTTCCACCCACATCCTGCCGCCCATCATTTCGGCCAAACGCTTGCTAATTGCCAAACCCAATCCGGTACCGCCGTACTGCCGGCTCGTTGAAGAATCTACCTGGCTGAAAGATTTAAATAGCCGATCCATGCGATCGCTCGGAATGCCGATACCAGTATCTTTAACCGCAAATTGTATTTCGTATGTTTGGTTAATTGCTAGCGGTTCGCCATTAATTGCTGGCGGTTCTTTAGCGTTGGCCGCCGGCACTGAAATCTTTTTGGCAGTCACCGAAACCACCACTTCTCCAGCTTCAGTAAATTTCACAGCATTGCTGAGCAAGTTGATTAAAATTTGCCTCAAGCGAGTGCTATCCCCGATCGCCGTTGCTGGTACTGCACGATCGATCAAGTAACCGACTTCCAGTTTTTTTTGTGCCGCCTTGGCAGCTACCAAGTCTAGAGATTCCTCAATACAAGTGCGGATGTCAAAGGGATGTTCCTCCAAGTCCAATTTACCCGACTCAATTTTCGAGAAATCTAGAATATCGTTAATCAGCGTCAGCAAGGCATCGCCGCTGCTGCGGATAGTTTCTACAAAATCGCGCTGTTCCCGAGTTAAGCGGGTATCCAGGAGCAAACCGGTCATGCCGATGACTCCATTCATCGGAGTGCGAATTTCGTGGCTCATCGTGGCTAAAAATTCGCTTTTGGCTCTAGTAGCCGCCAGTGCTTGATCGCGAGCTTTTGCCAAATCTAAGTCTGTTTGCTGGCGTTCTAGTTCGCTTCCTACCCACTGAGCCATCAATTTCACCAACTCTCTGTCTACTACTCGGAACGGTTCTGTCGCAGGAGTCGGAGAAAAGAAGCACAGAGTGCCGTAAACTTCACCTGACACTGTGACGGCAATGCCCATGTAAGCTTCGATTTTGAAGGCTGGATCCTCCGTGTTGAAGGACAAACCCGAAAATCTCACCGACTCAAAGTGGATCGGTTCTTTTGCCATTGCCGTAGCCACGCAAAAGGTTTTTTCCAGATCGTAGATTTGTCCTTTGACGATCGACCCGTCGGGACACTCAACAGCCATTATTTTATAGTTGTCGCCTTGAATGCAGGACAAAATTCCCGCGGACAGGCCTAAATACCGGCATCCCATTGCCAGCAGTTCTTGGAGACGCAAATCAAAGGTAGAGAAGTGGTTGAGGGGGTCTGTACGGGGAGCCGAAGTCACTTGGTACAAAGCTTTAATTGCAGCTTCGCTTTCTCGCAGTTCTTGTTCTGTTTGCTTGCGCACGCTGATGTCGCGGGAAATGCCGATAATTTCTTGCACGGTGCCGGTTTGGGGATCGCGGATTGTGCGGCTGGTAGTTTCAAACCAAATGTATTGGCCATCTTTGTGGCGGATGCGGTAGCTGAGGGTGTAAGTAACTGGCAGCGCCAGGACTTTCGAGTGAGCGTTGGCGATGCTTTCTAAATCGTCGGGGTGAAAATAATCGTTGGGGACGCGGCCGATGAGTTCCGAAGGTTCGTATCCCAGCAAAGCGCGGCTCGCTGGCGAGACGTAAATAAACACGCCTTCGGGGTTGTGTCTGGTGATCATGTCGGTTGAGTTTTCTGCCATCAACCGATAGCGGTCTTCGGTTTCATCACGTTCGACTTGAGAATTGCTCAATGCTTCTAGCATTCGGTTGATGGTGTCGGCTAAGCTTGCGAGTTCATCTCCTCCGGCCATATGAACGCGCAAGTCTCGGTCACCGCTGTCTGCGATATTGCTGACAGCGGTGCTCAAGGAAGCCAATCTCGCCAAGACTAATTTTTCTAGCAACAGCAGGGTGATCGCGCTAAATATTAAACCTACTCCCAGTGTTGATAAGGTAAACAGATTCAAAGTAGCCTGACCTTGGCGGTAGATGATGCGCTCTGCGTCTACTCGCACCTGCAGGGCTAGGTTGCCGTGGATGTCGCGAATCAGGGCGTATCCTGCCACTAAGGTGTCGCTGAGCGGCTCCACTAAAATTTCTACTGATTTGAGGTTGGAAATTTTGAGTTTGATATTTTCCACATCCTGTTTAGATCGAACCATCGCCTTGTCGCCGGGCCCGGAGTAGTTCGCGGCTCCCACTTTAAAATCTAAACTCGGTAATGTAAAATCCACTGATAGGTGAGTCCGTTCTGAAAGTAAAGCGATTTCGCTGCTGTCGAGGTAGCGTCCCAGGAGCAGCGTCCCGCGCGCCGGACCTTCGGCGTTGCTGTTGAATATCGGCCTTGAAGCAATCAGCAGCGGGGCTTCTGGCAAGGTGAGGACGGCTGTTTTGGCGGCCCGGCCAGATCCTCCTAATGTCGAGGAGTCTAGCAGCGCGTCGGTCAACTGCTGTTTTAAGCTTTCGGGAATCGGGATTTCGGTTTGGGATTGCAGGTCGAAACCTTTGCTGAATATCGTGTTACCGCTGGAGTCCAGCAGCACTAATAAGTTTAGTCTCAAGTAAACAAATGTCGCATCGACGAAATTTGACTTGACAAAGTTTTCGTCCCGTGTATTGACGAAAGAATAAGTATCGTCCCACTCGGCGTAATCTTGGGCGCTGGTGTTTAAACTCGACAAGTCCTCATTTAATGCGTCCAAAGCCCGCGCCACATCCTGGCGGACGTACTGTGCCTCCAGGTTGTGAAAATCGTGCAGCAAAATGGTTGATGCAGTCGCATAGAGAACCATAATCAGGCTGATCAGCGCTGCACCGATAATTAATAGTGTTTTTTTTCGGAGTTGCATGGCGTCGCCCTCCTCACGGTGCTATTAGGCAACTAGCCCGGAGAGGTTTGAGACGTAGGTTGTTTAGCATTGGCGATCGCAGGGCCTGCGTGTTTTGACTGTTCTGGGCTGACGAAAGCAAAGCCCTTGGTATTTCCAAGGTATTCGGTATTTTGCCCCCTACAGTCAGTGTAGTATTTTCACGGCTTTAGTTTCTTATTATGCACAACCTATGGCCTACAAGTTATGACCTGAGGATCGACCTTTTCCAAAGAAACGGGCGATCGAACTCAAAACCGTGCGCGTTTGATACTGACGCTGCGAGGGCGGCGGCTGCTTGGGGGAACAGGTGTGCTGGGTTGAGAGCCCTACCTATTACTATAGCTAAAAAATATTTAGTAGACAGCGGACTGGCGCGTCGAGTTTGGCGCCCCAAAAGGTTCTCATTCCAGGAGCATTTTTGATTTTTGTCGTTCTATAGCAATCCTTGCAATAATTGTGGAAGGGGTCAATCGATTTGAGATTTGAGATTTGAGATTTTAGATTGACTTGCGCGAGATAAATGCTCTTTCTTGAGGATTTTCGAAAATCGATTTGGGATTGATTCCACGGATAAATCACGTGGCGGGTACACCTTTGAAATTCGCTTGTCGAAAAGCCAATTTATATCAATTCCGGTTGCACCAGAATTATTGTTGACTGTTGACTGTTGACTGTTAACGGGCGGGTCGAAAAACTGAATGATAGTTGAGTATTGACTGTTGATTCGATTTTACGCCCGACGATGCTAGCTCCGTTGATATTAGCGTCGAAGCCTGAACCAGGTTGATAACTGACAAAAAATTGCTAATTCAGAGGCAATTAATATTCGCCGACTTGGACTTTACATCTGGAAAAAAAATATAAAATCAAAAAATGATGCTTTTCACTTTTATATTTTGAAGCAATCAAAACTGCTAATTAAGATGTATAAATTCACAGTTGGTAATATCCTCAATAAACCCCTAGGAGAGGGTTTACCAATAACCTTAAACAGTACCAAAAAATTAAATAAACCCGTTCCCAATCCCGAGAAAATCCTTTACTAACATTAGTGCCCGATCGAGCGTATAAACTCAGATCGGGCACTATCTGCAATCCGATCGCAACTTGAGTCTTTTTTATCGCATGACGGCTAAAGCACCGGCGCCTGCTGCGGCTGCTGCCGAGGAGAGAGCGGTGAAAAACAGCCACCAAGAAGCAACTTCTGCTGCTTTCCGGGTTTCTTCAGCTTGTTTTTCGGCTTGCATTTTGATGCTTTCGAGGCGAAGCTGCGCCTCTTGCTGCAAGCGTTCTGCTCTTTGCAAGACGCTGTTGCGGCTTCTTTCAATTTGGTCGATCAAGCGGTTGGCATCTGCTTCGGAAATGTCCTCGCGAGAACTGATTAGTGCTACTAAAGTATCGCGGTTGAAATGACCCAGCCGATCGCGCAAAGCGTCAAATCCGGCTTGCGGGTCGTCAAATAACTTCCGCACGTCCCGCGTAATGCCTTCGTAGTTTAGTTCAGGGCGATCGAGGGAATTGAGGTAATCCCGAATTTGTCCGAGAATCCCGTCAATTACCGACTGAATACGCTCCTGTATTTTCTGAATTTGCAGTGCGAACTCGTCGCGCACCGACAAAACCCCATCGACAATACGATTGGCTTCTGCTTCAGAAATATCCGGCCGCTGAGACAGCAGAGAAACAACTGTAGCTCGATCGATGTGTGACAGGCGCTCGCCCAAACTGTAAGCGCCGACTTTCGGATCGTGTAGCAGCAGTTGCAAGTCGCGCTTGATGGCTTCGGGATTTAATTCATCCTTGCCCGTATTGCGCAAATAATCTTCTAAAACAGCCTGAAAATCCTGCACTTGGGTTTGCACCCGCTTTGCCAAACGGCGCGGCGCTTTCACAATCGAGCCAAGAGTATCCTGCACTTGGTCGATAATTTGATTGACTTGTTCCTCGCTCAAATCTTGTCTCTGAGAAAGCAGTTTTACCAAAGTATCGCGATCGACTTGAGACAGGCGGCCGCGCAGCGCTAAAGCTCCTTCTTTGGGATTTTCCAGAAGTTTTGTCAAATCCCGCTTAATCCCTTCAGGATTGAGTTCTGATTTGCCAGTATTGCGCAGGTAATCTGCAAGGGCGGTGGTGGTTTGGTCGTACTGATCCTTAGCTTTTTCGGCCAACTTTTGCGGTGCCTGCAGGGCGCTGTGCCAATTTTCTTCGGCGCTGTCGATGAGCTGATTTACTTGGTCTTCGCTGAGGTCTTTCCGCTGAGATAGCAATTTTACCAAAGTATCGCGATCGAACTTAGAAGCTCTAGCTCTCAGCGCCCACATTCCCGCTTCCGGGTTGTCCAGCAGCGTTTTCAAATCGCGCTTGATGCCTTCGGGATTGAGTTCTTCTTTGCCCGTAGACTTCAAGTATTCTTGTACTCTTTGCCACTGATTGTCTAGTCGGGCTTGCGCTGCTTCTTGCAGACCTTGAGCATCTGCTAAAACTACATCCCGCGTCCTTTCCAACTCTTGAGCAATCTGTTCTACTTCCTGAAATCCGAAGTTGTCGCGGCCTCTGAGAATTTGCACGAAACTGTCGTGGGTGTAAGGAGCAAGCCGATCGCGCAACTGTTCGTAACTAGCATCGGAATCCTCTAAGATTTTTTTGAAATCGCTCCCAATACCTGCTGCTGTCAGTTCCTCTTTCGCCGTCAGCTTCAAATAAGTTTCCACCCGCCACTGCAAATCCCGAGCTTTTTCTTGCTCCTCGGCAAAGCTCACGGTTTGTAAAACTCGCTGTCTAATTGCTTCTAATTCCTGGGAAATTTCTTTAATTTTGTCTTGGGTAAAAACGCCTCGACTGGCCAGGATTTCCTCAAAATGCGACTGTTTTAGTTTTTCTAATTCGCGGCGCACAGTTCCCGGATCGGCCGTAGGATCGTAGAGCACGTCACGAAATTCGCGCTCGATCGCTTGCGGGTTCATCTGCCACGAATAAGTATTGAGCAAGTAGTTTTCTACATCGGCGCGAATTGGGCTGTAAGTTTGGGGTTCGCCTTTTACTTGAGCAGTAATTTTATCAGTTTGCACGCTAACTTTGTCTTTAGCTGCTTTGAGTTGACCGACTACTTTTTCCACATCCAAGTCGGAAATATCCGTGCGACCCAATACTATTCCCATTAAAGCATTGACTGCCATTGTCGTTGCCTGGGACATCATGGTCGGGCTTTGTCCGGAATTTTGACCGCTCAGATTACTGAGGACTTTTTCTACCCTACTTGTTAGTGTATCTGAGACCAAATCTCCGGGTTTGGCAGATTTGAGATAGTCTACTAATTGGGCGATGCCGTCTGATTGCTGCCCTTGTTTTCCTACTTGTTTCCAAACATCTTGAAGTTGGTCTACAATGCGGTTTACGTCGCGTTTTGATAAATCCGATCGCGAACTTACTAAATCTACGAGAGTTTGCCGATCGAGATTCGGCAAATTTTCGCCAGCAATTGCTTTGAGTTGGGGATCGTTGAGCAATTTTTCAAATTCGCTGCGCATCCCTTTGATGTCTAATTCCGGCGGTTTGAGACTTTGGATGTAATCTTCGACATTTTCGCGCAAGCTTGTAGGGTCGATCGCGCTACCGAGTTCGTGGCCCACTGCTGCTGCTGCTGCTTTAGCTGTGGCAACGACTTGGTTGCTGGCTGCTTTTGCGCCGATGGCCGAGGCTGCGGTACCCACAATCGCTTGAAAGCCTGATGTCGCGGTGTTAACGACGGAACCGATCAGAGAACCGACGGTGGTAGAGCTCACCCAGACGAGCATTGAGAAATAGGTTGCCCACACGACTAAACCGACGATCGCACCTAAACCCGGACTGCTAATCAAGCTGAGCTTAACTGCCAGCAAGCAAGCAAAGAAGAGGGCGATGGTGACAGTGATTAGCGTCCAAGTACCTACCTTTCGGCCGATGTGGCGGACTGGCGAGCTGTCCCTACCCGACTGGTGGTCACCGTCCTCATGGGATTGTCCCATATAGGAAAGGCCTGCAGCTACCGATAAATTTGTTAGCAAGAGTTGGAAAGCGCAGGCGAGCACGACTCCAGCTATCAAGGCGATAAAAAATTGTGGCCCGGAATAGAGGAGTGCTGCGTCTTCTACTCTATTTGTAGTAGTCTCCTGTACTTGCACTTGGGCCAGCCAGAACCCCATGTTATACAGTTGTGGATTTATTGGCAAATTTTGATACATAGTATATTCCTCGTTAAGGGGTGGGTGCGCGCGATCTTTGGCGCGAGTTAACCAATGTATAGTTTTAGACTCATGCCCCCAATGGCAAGCATCGCCTTATTGACGAGCTAAAGCATCCCCCTACAGTTGGAATTGTAAATATATGTCTGCGGCAGGCTGTCACTTTAGGGATATTTATGCTATGTAACGAAAGCAGTTGTTAAGTTATTAATTCTTAATTATGACTAAAATGCGCTGCGGCGCACCCTATATTGATAGTAGTAAGGGTAAGTCTGATTAAAATAATCGCAGAGAAAAATCTTTGGTAGAGCGATATAAAGAGTCTGTACAGAAGCGCGACAAATTGTTTACAATTCATCTACCAATCCCATAGCACATGAGCCTTCAAGGAATTCGATCGTGCAGCGAGAAAGTCATGCAATTATTATTGGCGGCAGTTTAGCAGGACTGTTGGCTTCTAGAGTATTAGCAAAACACTTCGATCGAGTAAGTATTGTTGAAGGGGATTTTTTACCAGAAAAACCCGCACCTCGCCCCGGTATTCCTCAATCCCGTCACCTTCACATCCTTTTAAATCGGGGAAAAATCATCCTAGAAGAGTTTTTTCCCGGCTTGGAAAAGGAACTGGTAGCAGCAGGTGCTCCTAGTTTAGATCCGAGGTCGATCGGGTGGTTTAGTCCGGCGGGTTGGGCCCCGCAATTTACCCCGGATCTCAATGATTTAATTCTCTTCAGTCGGGATTTACTTGATTGGCACATTCGCCGCCGCTTGGCTGAAAATACAAACGTGCATTTTCGCGAAGGAGGCACAGTAACGGGGTTGCTGACGAATGCCTCGGGCGCGGAGGTTGCTGGCGTGTCGGTGCGTTTTTGCGATCGCCACAACCGGGCTAACACTCATACAGAGAATTTGAATGCAGATTTGGTAGTCGATGCTAGTGGCCAAGTTTCCAAAACACCTCAATGGTTGAAAAGTTTGGGCTATGAACCTCCGCAAGAAACCGCTATCAATGCTTTTGTCGGCTATGCCAGCCGCATCTATAAATGCAGCGGTAAATTGTCAGACACAGCCCCAGTATTTGTGTCACTAGGACCGCCATTGCGCACCCGCGGCGGTGCAATTTTTCCGATCGAAGGCAATCGCTGGCTGGTGAGTCTCAACGGGGGCGATCGCGATTATCCCCCAGCAGACGAAGCAGGCTTTCTAGAATTTGTCCGCACTCTGCCAACCCCGACAATTTATGATGCAATTAAAGACGCAGAAGCAATAACACCTATTTATAGTTATCGAGGTACAGAAAATCGTTTGCGTCACTACGAGCGCCTGCCTCGTTATCCTGAAAACTTAATAATTATCGGTCATGCAGTTTGCACTTTTAACCCGATATACGGCCACGGAATGACGGTTGCTGCACTGGATGCTCAAATGCTAGATGAATGCCTGCAAAAGCAAAGAGAGCGGTATTCCGAAGGCAATTTAAAAGGTTTTTCTCGACAATTTCAACAAAAATTAGCGAAATTACATACAATTCCTTGGACATTTGCCATCAGTCAAGATTCCCGCTATCCGGGAAGTGAAGGTGCAAAACTAAACCTCGCTACGCGGCTGACAATTGATTACATGAATTTGGTATTAAAAGTGCTGGTCTCAGATCCTAAAGTTTGTCAAGCATTTGTGGGAGTTGCGCACATGATTGAGTCGCCGGCTGTACTTTTTCATCCCAGTATTGCGGTTAAGGCGATCGGGCAATTAGTCAGCGGCGGGCAGAAAGTAGCAGAAGGCAGAATTAATAGACAGACTTGAGACGGAATGAGCTTATTTTTGCCTCTTCTATTTTTTCAGCATCAAGAGAGATAAACGCAGATGAAATCATATTCATCTGCGTTATTTTAGGTTCAGAATATTCGGAAATTGCTAACACCAATGGAGGTGGCGTTGACTCCAGTTAACGAAGCAAACACTTCTCCACTTCCCTTTAATTTAATCAGCGCACTGTTATTGTTCTGACTAATTTCTAACTCGTCAAAACTCAGACCTCCCGACAATCCGATGATATCCTGACCTTTGACAAAATCAGAGACAGTATCAAATCCTCGATCGAATCCGATGACAAAAGTGTCATTACCCAAACCGCCAATTAAGCTGTCGTTGCCTAAACCTCCAAACAAAATATCATTACCTTCGCAACCGAGAAGCGTATCGTTACCTAGGTCTCCATAAATCAAATCGTTGCCCAAGCTGCCGTCAATTAAATCATTGCCTTGACCGCCATAAGCTAGGTCGTTTCCTGCACCGCCCCAGAAAGTATCGTCCCCAAGTTGCCCGTAGAGACTATCATTGCCTTCGCTGCCGAGAATTACATCGTCTCCTTTACCGCCGAATAAGGAATCGTTTCCTTTGCCACCGTCGATGAAGTCATTGCCTTCATTGCCAAAGATTAAGTCATCATCTTCTTTGCCGTTAATTGAATCACTGCCCTGATTTCCGAAGATAACATCTTCACCAAAACCGCCAAGAAGGATGTCGTTTTCTTTCCCGCCAAACAGGATATCGTCTCCTTTGTTGCCGTCAATAAAGTCATTGCCTTTATTACCGTTGAAGATATCCTTTAATTCGCCACCAATCAGGTTGTCGTTGCCTTCTTTCGCATTGAAGATATTGGTAGTGTTGCTGCCAAAATAAGCATCGTTGCTGGGAGTAGCAATTAGCAGAACACCACCATTGATAATGTTATCAATTTGTTGGTTGGGTTGGTTGAGATTGGGATACTCAATTTTGTCGCAAATGCAGTCTGCATCGGGAAGGTTAACAGGCGTTGGAGTTGGTATTGGTTCCGGAGTTGGGGTTGGTACCGGTTCCGGAGTTGGGGTTGGTACCGGTTCCGGAGTTGGGGTTGGTATTGGTTCCGGAGTTGGGGTTGGTACCGGTTCCGGAGTTGGGGTTGGTATTGGTTCCGGAGTTGGGGTTGGTATTGGTTTCGGAGTTGGGGTTGGTATTGGTTTCGGAGTTGGGGT
>NZ_JAUBVJ010000049.1:29256-58761 GCF_036702785.1 Microcoleus sp. AR_TQ3_B6
TGGTATTGGTTCCGGAGTTGGGGTTGGTATTGGTTCCGGAGTTGGGGTTGGTATTGGTTCCGGAGTTGGGGTTGGTATTGGTTCCGGAGTTGGGGTTGGTACTGGTTCCGGAGTTGGCGTGGGTACTGGTGCAGGTGCGTTGTATTTGACACTATTATCCGTACTGGTACTAACAAAATTCGGATTGCCTGCTGTATCAGTAACGCCGTTAGCTTTAATGCTGGTAATGACGTTTCCGCTACCTGTGATACCGTTGACTGCAACTGTGTAAACGGGGCCGCTACCTGTGATGGTTGGCGTTAATGTTCCACTTGCTGTACTCGCAGTTAAGTCGATATCGCTAGCGTCAAAACCTGTGACTGGTTCGCTAAATGTGACGGTAAAGTTGATAGGTGAAGTTGTAGTTGGATCGGTTTGTGCTGTTGCTTGGTCGATCGTGACTGTGGGTGCCGTAGTATCAATTACTATGGCTTTATTCGCACCTAATGAATTGGCCGTAGCGGGAGTTGGTAGAGTTAGTGTGGCATTGTTGGTAGCAGCATCTTGAATTGTGCCACCGTTTAGGGCGAGGGCAGCAGTTGAGAGATAATCTAAGTCTGCACTTGTCTGACCGGCGGCTACGGTGTAATTAAAAGTGAGGGTGTTACTACCGCTACCGCTGGCATAGTTGATGGGTGTTCCTGCGCCTCCTGTGGCTAGGGTTAGCTGTGGGATGCCTGTGACGCTGACGGGTTCGCTGAATTGTACGGTGATGGGGATAATCTGACCGACAGTATAGCTGCCGTTGGTTGTAGTTGAGGTGATGCTAGTGACTGTGGGTAGAACGCCATCGACCAATACACCAGTGGTTGCACCGACGCTGTTGAGTGTCAAGATGGCGTTGGCAGCGCCAGCATTTTGAATGGTTGCACCGCCGCTGAGGGTTAGGGCTGTGCCGACTGCGATGCCGTTAGTGTCTAGGTTGCCGGATGCCACTGTGTAGCGGAAGGTTTGGGTGGTGTTGCTGGCACCTGTACCGACGAGGGTGGCGTTGACTGTGCCCCCGGTGTCGAGGGTGATGGGGAGGATGGCACTACCTGTGCCTTGGGTGATGGTGACTGCTTGGTTGAAGGTAACGGTGAAGTCGAGGTTTTGTCCCACTCCGTAGGTGCCGTTGGCGACAGGGGTGACGCTGGTGATGGTGGGTGCGGGGTTGACTGTGATGTTGGCGGTTTCGGTAGCACTGCTGAAAACGCTGGATGTGTTGTTGGTAGCTAAGTCTGCGGTTACGTTGGCTGTGCTGCCGTTGGTGCCAACTATTCGATCCCAAGCGGCAAAGGTGATGGCGTTAGCAACGGTTCCGTTATAGGTGGCGTTGGGAACAAATCGGATTTTGGTGTTGGCATCACTTGCTAATAGTAAGGCGTTGGTGGCAGAAACGGCTGGGGTGTTTGTCCAGGTGGTGCCGCCGTTGATGGTGTATTGCCAACTGCCGTTGGCGGTGTCTAAACCGGTGATGGCGATGCCTTGGGAGGCGGCGGTGTTGGGATCGGTGATTTTTGTGCCGCCGAGGTTGGTGATGATGGTGCTGACAAGTGTGCCTGTACTGGCGCTGTCGCCTTGGTTTTGGGCATTGAGGGCGGGTGTGCCGCTGGTGTCTAAAACGGGGGAGTTGTTGACAAGGATGCTGACGGTAGTGGCGCTGCCGGGCCCGGTGCTGTCATTGGCGGTGTAGGTGAAGGTGTCAACGCCGTTGAA
Source organism: Microcoleus sp. AR_TQ3_B6 (assembly GCF_036702785.1). Lineage (NCBI taxonomy): Bacteria > Bacillati > Cyanobacteriota > Cyanophyceae > Oscillatoriales > Microcoleaceae > Microcoleus > Microcoleus sp. AR_TQ3_B6. Next base: position 30,994 of record NZ_JAUBVJ010000049.1, read on the forward strand.
GTTGGCGTTGGGGGTGTAGAGGATGCTGCGCCCTTTGTCGATCGCGATCGAATTCTGGACCACATCACTCGCATTCGGGTTGAAGGTAGCATCGGCAACACCCGTTGTGGGGTTTAATTTGGCGATATAGTTGCGGCTACTGCCACCGATGTTGGTGAAAACGCCGCCCACTATGAGGTTGCCGCTGCTGTCACTGCCGATCGCTAAGACTACATTATTCGCATTCGGGTTGAAGGTAGCATCGGCGACACCTGTTGTGGGGTTTAATTTGGCGATTCTGTTGCGGCTACTGCCGCCGATGGTGGTGAAACTGCCGCCCACTATGGGGTTGCCGCTGCTGTCACTGGCGATCGCTAAGACTGTATTATTCGCATTCGGGTTGAAGGTAGCATCGGCGGCACCTGTTGTGGGGTCTAATTTGGCGATATAGTTGCGGCTACTGCCACCGATGTTGTTGATATTGCCGCCCACTATGGGCTTGCCGCTGCTGTCTGTGGCGATCGTATAGACTGCACCATCGGCATTCGGGTTGAAGGTAGGATCGGCGGCACCCGTTGTGGGGTTTAATTTGGCGATTCTGTTGCGGCTACTGCCGCCGATGTTGGTGAAACTGCCGCCCACTATGGGGTTGCCGCTGCTGTCACGGGCGATCGCTAACACCGCACCATTCGCATTCGCGTTGAAGGTGGGATCGGCAACACCCGTTGTGGGGTTTAATTTGGCGATATAGTTGCGGCTACTGCCACCGATGTTGGTGAAACTGCCGCCCACTATGGGGTTGCCACTGCTGTCACGGGCGATCGCTAAGACATCACTATCCGCATTGGGGTTGAAGGTGGGATCGGCGGCACCAGTTGTGGGGTTTAATTTGGCGATATAGTTGCGGGTACTGCCGCCGATGTTGGTGAAACCGCCGCCCACTATGGGGTTGCCGCTGCTGTCTATGGCGATCGCCAAGACAGCACTATTCGCATTCGGATTGAATGTAGGATCTACTGTTCCATCGCTATTCAATCGAGCGATTCTGTCGCGTGCAATGCCACCGATGTTGGTGAAATAGCCGCCTACATAAATCCAGTCGTTAATAATAGCTGTGCCCTTGGTGGGGGCGGTGGCAATGCTTTGGACGTTCAGTCTGCCGGTGCCGGTGTCGTTGGCTAAAACATCGATCTGGGTGGAAGTTGGTGTGGCACTGACGAGTAAGGCTTTGTTATCTGCCGCCCCTGTTGGTGCTAGGGTGTAGCTGTAGTTGGGAACGTTCAGGGATTGGGTTGCTATGTTCCCGATTTTTACTTCTAATTCCCAGTCTCCACCGGCGGCCCTATTCCCGGTTTTGTTATTAGAGGCGGCGATGTTTGCACCTGTTAGTTGATGCAGCTTTTGGATGAATTGCAATCCGGTTTCTTTTGCTGCTACATTGCAGCCGTAGAGGAGGATGTCGGCATTTTTTGTTAACGCTTTCCCCCACTGTTTAATTTTGTTGCTCAATTGGGCTAATTTCTGATTGCTTAAGCTTTCTGAGCCGAAGTATAAGTTGCCGGGGCTACCGTGGGAGAGGATATGAATTGCTTCTATATCGCTTTGAAGAGCCAAGGTATTAGTAATTTGTTCGATCCCGCTCAAATTTTCATTTAAAATAAAAATTTGAACCCCCTCGGCGCTGTTAATTAGGGTTTGATAGTCTGGTACGGCGGAGTCTACGAAAATGATTTGCTTAGTCATGGTTAATTTTGTGATAATTTTTGTTTGGGATTGTCAATCCTAATCGGCTTGGGGGTGGTGATTTTAATTAAAAATGCTGAAAATCACCTGCCGTTTTTGTTCATGGGAAATAAACACGCAAAACTCGCGATATTGACTCATCGCTGCCAATATTCGATCGACTCTCACCCCCCACAGGGCTAGTCATCACGCTGTGAAAGCGGGGGTTTGGCCGCAGGATGGCGGATAGTAAGGTAGAGCCCGATCGCGCAAGTCCCGATATAAAGTGGACTTTCTGGGGCATCGGCTTAAAATATCTTTAGGGTTTACAAGTAATCTGAACCTGAAGAGAATAAGATAATTGTTTGGTTTTGGATACTTGCTCTGACAGACTATCTCGTAGATATTAGTTAGATGCCTTCTGATGCCAGATTGTAACAGCCCTACCCTACCCCTGTCAATCGTCCAAGTCGGAGCGTTAAAGTCGTCCAAGTCGGAGCATCAAAAATGACGATCTCGGTCATTACTGTTTGTAGCGAAATGTGGTAGGAAAATATAGTTTAACGAAGGCTGGTTTAAATAGAAGGTCGATCGACTTTGGAAGCGCGATCGAACCTATGATAATTTGATCGTCCTGCAATTCTCAATTGCCAACCAAACAATCTAATTCCCCTTGCATTTGGGCGGTAACTCGATCGAAACAAGCATCAACATAACCGCGATCGCGCGCCGCCTCGGAACCGTACCTCTCAAATACAATCGGTTCGCACACGCGAGTCCGAATTTGCACGGGTAAAGGCAGGTTAGGCAAAGGCCCAATACTCAATCCCCAAGGCAATCCCAAATACACCGGAAATACTACCGGATCGATGCCCAACAACCACGGCATCCCCCATTCGTGCAATTGCTTTGCTTGTTCGTACAAATCGGCCAAAACTATCAAAGTATCGTGGGCACCGTGGGATATGATTGGTACAATTGGCACTTCTTCTCGCAATGCTAATTTGATAAATCCCTTGCGTCCGGCAAAGTAGATTTTATCCCGCAAGTGGTGGGGGCGAAAAACATCTTGGGCGCCGCCCGGATAGACGAGAACTGGGGCATTTTTGCGCAAAGCTGCGATCGCCATTTTCGGATGCGCCTTGAGGGCACCACACTGAACCGCCATGCTAGCAACATCAGGAGAAACTTGCCAAACCGTCGGGTGCATCAATCCGTAGGCCAAGCGTTCCGTTCCGTACCTGCGGAACCATTCGTAGAGGAACATAAACATATCTGGAGCGGCGATTCCCCCGTTGTGAGAACCGACAACGAGCATTTTTCCGCTCGCGGGCACGTGGTGCCAGCCGTCGCTTTGTACGCGAAAATAGTAGCGGTACAGCCATTCCCAGATTGGCAACAAAAGCTGAATGAAGTCGGGGTTGCGATCGTCTAAAGATAGACCGTCAAAGGGATATTTAGAGGATTTTCGGTCTTTTTTGTTAGTAGTTATTGTCACTGCAAAAATATTTAACGCTTTGGTCATTATATAGCAGAAGTCAGAAAGCTTTAGCTATCTCGGAGAGAAGAAATAAGGAACCATCTCAGTTTAGCTTTTACTCTCCTTGTGCGTGTCAGCGGGACACTCTTACTCCAAAAAAATGAGTTTTACTATCATTAATATGCTCCGATTCAGAAGAAATCTACCGCATTAGTTTCTGCAATTAAAAACGTCGTAACCGTCTAGCGCCGTTGCTATATCAATATAATCAAATCAGAATTTGCGCAAATATTAGGTTTCTGATTTGAGCGGGCTGGTGCCGGTTCGCAGGTTTTGTGCTGGTTGTCTATTTTGTTGGCTAAACCGGCCGCTTGTATCTTTAAACCGACAGCCTCCCGAACCGCAGCACGCAAAGTAAAGCGTCAGCAAGTAAATACAAAGAAACCATCCAAGTTTCTTACTTAAAAGCCAAAACCAAAAGCACCTGAAGTCAAGGAACTACAAGCCGGCATTGCGAGGACTAGAATCCTTAATGGAAATGTCTCCACAGGAACAAAACCCTTGGGAAACAGCTACAGCAACTGTCATTGACCGCGCGGTGGCCCCTGCCACAAAAACACCACCGCGCTTAAAGCCGATGGGTTTCGGTTTGGGAAGATTTTATCAAATTGAGGCCAGGCATCGCGTCAATGCTAGCAATTTGCGCTGTTTGCCGCAATTTTAAGTAAGGTGCGATCGACAGTTGAGTTATGTGAGCCAGCAAGAACGAGTGTATGCGGCTTGCGGCACCCCACTACGACGGTGGGGTCGATAGCACCCATCGCCTGTGACTGAGAATCTTGGAGGATGGAGAGCAGCCTCTGGCTCTCGAAGCTGCCTTGAGTTGACCTCAAAAGCAGCAAAATATTACTCAACTGCAACAACTGGCAGCTAAATGGTTTAACCAGCACCTGACAAGATATTGAGGGACAACAAAAGACTTGCATTCCTAGTAAACTGTCAGGCATTTAAACAGTTAACAGTTAACTGTTGACTCGGACACTCGGACACTCCCCCTCTCCCCATCTCGTCTTCTCCGCCTCCCCCCTGTGCCATAACCAGCAATTTATAGGCGTAGCAGCTTAATTGGTCTTGGCTTAACTCTCAGCAAAAATTAAATTATCAAGATAAAACTTGACTTAGAGCCATAAAAAATGTTAAGTAGAGCTTTTTCCTAGAAGACAAATCGATTTTTTTGCTATATTGACCTGCAATAAAGATAATGGTTTTGATGAGATGAGGAGTTGAACGGATGAAAAACTTGAGTTACTGGAACAAACCCGCTGCATTGCTGGGCGCGATCGCGCTCCTTGCCGTCAGTGTGCAAGGGAATGCGATCGGTGTTGCCGCCCCATCAACATCCACTGCGAGTCAGGATGCTGAAAATAGTTCATTTGAAAATAGCGCCACCTTTCAAATAGCCCAAGCTGGCAACATTTGTCGCAAAGTCACTCCCAAAGAAGGTTTGACCGTTCGCCAGAAGCCAGACCCCAAATCCCCAAGAGTTGGCGGTGTAGCAACTAACACTCAGGTAACGCTGCCCCAAGGCGCTACTTCTGTTAAAGCCTCCGACGGCCGCGTCTGGATTCAAATTACCGCTCCGGTAAAAGGGTATGTAGCTGCCGGATACCCCAACAACGAGGCTAATTTAGGTTCGTGCACGACAGCAAGCACAATTAGTCAAACTTCCCCTAGTCCGGCACCAGCACCGGCACCAGCACCAGCACCGGCACCAGCAGCGACACCAGCACCAGCAGCGAGTCCAAGTCCAGCACCTGCTGCGACACCAGCACCGGCACGGACTCCAAGTCCAGCACCAGCACCAGCACCGGCACGGACTCCAAGCCCAGCACCAGCACCAGCACCGGCGCCAGCACCGGCACCAGCACCGGCACCAGCACCAGCACCAGCACCAGCACCGGCACCAGCACCAGCACCGGCACCAGCACCAGCACCAGCACCAGCACCAGCACCTGCACCTGCAACGGGCCCCGTAAGTCTGTGCCGCCAAGTAGAACCTCGCGTAGCGCCGAGGGGTCTAGCTGTCCGCACTCAGCCTTCAAAGACTGCTGCGGTTAAAGGTGGTGTACCGGCTAACGGTCAAGTAACGCTTGTGCCGAATTTCCAGTTAGTGAAAGATCAGAATGGAGAAGACCGCAATTGGGTTGAGATTTCAGCCCCTGTGGCCGGATTTATCTCGGCTGGAAATTTGATCATGTGCAAGTAAACTTGTAAGTTCGATCGCTCTTTTAGTCAAAAAAGAGCGATCGACTATCAACGCAACTTCGCATTTATTTTCTTGCCTTTCTGCTTCTCTTTCCCCACGCCAGCAAGTCCTGCTGCCATGCTGTAGCGGGCATTTGGGCCACTACTCGCCACCAAACTTCGTGAAGCGCAGCTATCCCGTAGGGAATCGCCCCTAAACAACCTCGCTGTCGCATTCCATCTCCGATCGGATAGCAAAACAACTGAATCATTAATTCCCCGTATTCTCTGCGGAACGAACCGGGATAAATCAACATCAGCAAAGTGTAGAGACCTAGAGAAGCTGACAACATCAATTCTGATAACTTCACCCCTCCTCCACTCCAATTGATTGTTAATGTTTCAATGTTTAATTTTTAATTCAAGCGGTTAAAGTGGAACGATTTAGCAACAGTTTTTCTTGGGCCATTTCTACTAAATGGGCTGTTCGGCGTCTAGGGTAATCACTCGGCTCTACCTACAGAGGCCGCTTGCCCAATCTTGGTGTCCGCGATTTGGTTGACACTTGGATTGTCGGCCCATCCAGACAATTTCCCACTTATTTTGCCTGAGTCTGAGTTCGATGCGGTGCCGGATTCCGGCAACAGAATCGTCAGCTAAACCGACGACGGTTTGGAGTATTACGGCTGTTTCTCGCGTGGGATATTCAACTGAAATTTGGTCGCTTTTTCGGCCTTCAGATTCTCTGTCGCTGCTAAAAAGTTTTGCTGCGATATCTTTGGGGTTGGAGAGGGTAATTTTGCGCTCGGCAAGGAACTGTTTAGGGTTAATTGCTTCGTAGTTCGATCGGGCGGCGGGCTGCCCCATTGCTGCGATGGGAATTTGGATGCAGGCGAAAACAGCTAGGAAAAAGAGCGATCGCTTGACAGTGGATTGGTTCATGAGGCTTGAGATTGTTCGAGAAATTTTTGTCTCCGAGATACGAAAGCCGCCAAATCTGCCTCGGTGAATTGAGTTTGCTGCCATGAGGGACGGGACATTAGTCGATCGCACCAAGCTTGAGTTTTAGGATAGCCGTCTAGGGGCACATCAACCCAAGCTAGCAAGGGCACGACGGTGCCGGCAACGCACTCGGCAAAGGTGACAGTGTTGCTAGCGAAAAAAGGGCGATCGTCCAGCAAGCCTTCAAAGAATGTCAGCACAGTATTGACTTTTTCCTTAGCCTTTGCGATTTCCTGCGCTGGGGGAGTTCCCCAGCCCATTTTTTCACTGCTTAGCGGGTTAAGTCCCGGCAGAAGTTCGTTAACCGTGACCAATTCTACCATCCTCACAACTGCCAAATCTTTCGGTTCTTTTGGCAGCATTGCCGGTTCGGGATACTTGGTTTCTAGATAGTCAAGAATTGCTAGAGACTCGACGACAGTGAAGTCATCATCTACCAAAACAGGGATGCGGTGAAAAGGATTGATTGCGACAAACTCAGGCTGCAAGTGATCGCCGTCCAAGTAGATTTCTACTACTTCAAAGTCGAGGTTTTTTTCTAAGAGGGCGATCCAGACGCGGCGGGAGTTGGGGGAAATTGGGGTGTGATAAAGTTTCATAAATGGTGGGGGTAATTATTGAAAGGTAATATATAGCAATCCTAAATCATTTGCATAATTATTGTAGGGGCAATCCCCCCGTGGTTGCCCGATAGATAGGGGGTAGGCACGGGGGCACTACCCCTACAAATTTATCTGAATCATTTAGGATTGGTATAGTAATCCTCGCATCAGTTTCAATAACTGGTTACCTAGTTACCAGGAAGAGCCTGGGAACCGATGTCCAGAGGCTCTGCCTCGCCGGAGACTGTGGAGGCAGAGCCTCCCGATATGCGTTACCAGGCAGAATTTGGTCGCTTTTTCTGCCTTCAGTTTCTCTATCGCTGCTAAAAAGTTTGGCTGCGATATCTTTCGGGTTGGAGAGGGTAATTTTGCGCTCGGCAAGGAACTGTTTAGGGTTAATTGCTTCGTAGTTCGATCGGGCGGCGGGCTGCCCCTTTGCTGCGATGGGAATTTGGATGCAGGCGAAAACAGCTAGGAAAGAGAGCGATCGCTTGACAGTTGATTGGTTCATGAGGCTGCAGATTGTGCGAGAAATTTTTGTCTTCTTGATGCGAAAGCCGCCAACTCTGTCTCGGTGAATTGAGTTTGCTGCCATGAGGGACGCGACATTAGTCGATCGCACCAAGCTTGAATTTTAGGATAGCTGTCTAGGGACACACCACCCCAAGATAGCAAGGGCACGACGGTGCCGGCAACGCACTCGGCAAAGGTGACACTGTTGCTAGCGAAAAAAGGGCGATCGTCCAGCAAGCCTTCAAAGAATTTCAGCACAGTATCGACTTTTTCCTTAGCCTTTGCGATTTCCTGCGCTGGGGGAGTTCCCCGTCCCATTTTTTCACTGCTTAGGGGGTAAATTTGCGGTATAAGTTCGTTAACCGTGACCAATTCTACCATCCTCACAACTGCCAAATCTTTCGGTTCTTTTGGCAGCATTGCCGGTTCGGGATACTTGGTTTCTAGATAGTCAAGAATTGCTAGAGACTCGACGACTGTGAAGTCATCATCGACCAAAACCGGGATGCGGTGAAAAGGATTGATTGCGACAAACTCAGGCTGCAAGTGATCGCCGTCCAAGTGGATTTCTACTACTTCAAAGTCGAGGTTTTTTTCTAGGAGGGCGATCCAGACGCGGCGGGAGTTGGGGGAAATGGGAGTGTGGTAAAGTTTCATGGCTGCTTGCGTTGGTTGTTGAGAGACTGAGGTGTTGAGGGTTGAGTTGTCTCGCGCTGCTGAAAATATTTAGACTGTAGTCAATTTTACCTATCCGGATTTGTCAGGGCAAATACTGGTTAAATATAACAAAAATATGTGCGATCGCATTTAGCTACTCTAGCTATATCATATTGAGTTAATTTCCACCTGTTGCTCTAATTTTATTTCGACTTGAGCCTCAACAAATGGAGCGTAAATGGGAATATCCGATGCTATTGCTTCAAAGCTAATAACTAGAGAATATGGCGCTTCTGCATCTGGATCGTTATTCCAACCTTCATGTCCAACTACTGCAATGCAGAATGCTTCTCTGAGTTGAAATGATTTGACAACAGTCCAATCCTTTTGAACAGTTCCCGCGCTTCTAGAAACACCATGAATTTTTCCATAGTTTTTCGCTTTTTTGCCAATAGTCCACTGAAAAACTTCCTGTCCCTTATCTGCATTCTCTGGAGTATCATACTCTTTTAAAATCCTCGCCAGAAATTTTTCTGGATCTTCTTCCTTTTTGCTACAATCCCAATCCAGCCAAGTTGAAAGATATTTTCTGCGATTTCTACGAGTTCGACGTGGTTGTGCTTTGTAAGATAGAGTAACTTCTACCAAAATCTCATATTCTTTTCCCTGACTACGCCATCCTTCTGGCAATTTGACTTGGTAAACATGAGCCTGTCTGGCTTTGATATAACGGTTTTCTCTTGTAATCAAAGTGATGCGATTGGGAGAATTACCTAAAGCGCGATCTATATTTGGAATGCCATAACCAATTTGACGAACAGTATCAAGTTTTTCTTCTGCCCACTCTGGCCATCTGGCTGATTGTACTATCAGCGCACGATGCAAAAGGCAACTCTCATCTGGCAACTCAGCAGCAAGACACGCTGCTATATGGCTGACTTTTGGCGTAGCATATGACGTTCCCACCGTGTCAGCAGCAACTGCTGGCCCACCATTCAAAGTCGATCGTACTAATTCAGGACAAACTTCTTTACGTGAAATAATGTTAGGTGGTATTGATTCATCTTTTATTAAGTCCCCACCATATTCAACTACTTCGGGTTTAATTGTATCCCAAATTCCTAACCCCGAGCATGAAAAAGCTGAGGGTTTATCCTTTTGTGATATTGAAGAATAGGATAGTGCATGATAAGAAGCTGGAGAAATTGATCCAACGGTTAAGGCTTGAAAACTTTGTGCAGGGTTAGCAATTCTACAAGAATTTTCTAAAAGATAATCTGGACATAGCCGATTTGCTGCCAGATGATCTTTGACAGATAATCTTGTATATCCTATTTTTCCACTGAAAGGTAAATTACCTGCTGCCACAATAAACAATATATCATTTTTCCAGGTCAAATTATCAATCGCCGCTGCCCAAGGACTCATATATTGGGTGTGGCACGGAACCGACCCAGTAATAGAATGATTAAAAATTCTAGTTTTTGTTTTACCGTGATAAAAGTCCACAATATCACCTAGCAATTTCGGTGGAAATAGCTGTTTAGGTAGTTGACAATTAACATCAAGGACTCTCGCATTTTGAATCCAGCAAATAGCTTTTTCTTTTCCAGTACGAGGTATGGTTATCGGGTAAATGACTGCACCAGCTACCCTGGTTCCGTGGCCACCATTCCTAACACGGTCAGCAATTTGGTCGGTTTCTCCCGGTACCCAAGATGTTGAATTATCGTAATCAATTGCTGCTTTTAAGAGAGGATGCCTTTCTTGAATCCCACTATCTATAACACATACCTTGGGAGCATTTAATTTCGGTGCTTGTAGTTTGAAAGTAGGAGTATCAACATCAGATAAAGCTTCTCGCTCAACAAATTCAGCGAACTCATCAGGTTCACTGACATCAAAAATATAAGGAAAGTTGAAAACTAAATCTTTTAATCCTTTACCTGAAATTTGAATTCTACAGGAAAAACTATCTGGTAATTTAGCTGATTGAGGAATACTTCCATCAACTATATTTAATATTTCTCCTTTATAATTTTGAATAAATTCTGTGAACTCATTTTCTCTTTCGGACTTTATATCATCCCACTTTTCATAGGTAAAGTCACGTTTGTCAATCCAAATATTAACTCTTTTTTCAAAATGCTCATCACTTTCATTACTTTCTCTCTTTGGAGAATTAGGCAACTTAGGTGTAATCCCTAAACAAGCAATACCTACATCAACTGTGTATATCTGGTCATCTTTAACTAAATCCCAATGAGCCATTAATTCTGGCGAAAGAATGTATTCTGGCTTTTTAATTCCGTCAATCAGTTCCCAGATTTCGGCAACTTTTCCACCACCATATTCTTCTCTAATAAATTTTCCTATTTTATTTCGCAGTTCACTAAGTTCTAAATCTGCGGATGCACCAATAATATATCCATCTTCGATCTCTGCAATTAGCTCAATCCCATAGGATTTAAGACTCTCTGGATCGAAAGAATTTGGATCTATTTTTAAAATAATGCGTCGAGATTTAGGAAGTTCGGGTTGCTCTTCTTCTTCTCGTTTTTCTTCAGTATCTTTCCAATTAGCAGTTATGGATGATACTGAGCTATTTAGCCTACTACCATGTCCCCATCTGTCACCAGAATTTGCGAGTGTTTGAGGAGCTTTCTTGCTGCCTCCTCCTTGTGGTGCAGCAATTCCTTCTTTTGCCAGCTTAAGCTGAATATGCGGAAATCTATCAGAACTTTCAACCATTTACTTTTCCTAAAATAAAAAAATAAATTTATGCAACCTTGATTTCTTTAATCGCTTCTTCCAAGTGTTCGTGAATTACGAGTTCCTCTCGCTCAAGAATTGCCCGTTTAGCAGCATCTTGTGCAACCCTCACAGCTTGAGCCGCAGAAAAATCTCTCATCTGAGCTATGAGCACAGGCCAGTTAATAGAGCCTACTTCCATAGCAGATAGTGTTTCTTTTAGGATAAATTCTAACTCTTTTTCTCCTGGCTTTGGTACTTCTATCAAATCATCAAATCGTCTCCACAGTGCAGTATCAAGAGATTTAGTGAGGTTTGTAGCTGCTACAATCAGACCAGAGGTGGGTTCATATTCATCCAAAATCTGAAGAAATGTATTTACCACTCGCTTAATTTCTCCTACTTCCTGATGGTCTTCTCTTGATTTAGCAATTGAATCGCATTCATCAAGAAACAACAAACATGGATTTTTTGATGCTTCTTCAAAAACCAGCCTCAAATTACTCGCCGTTTCGCCTAAAAAAGATGATACCATTGCATCAAATCGAACTTTGAGAAGTGGTAAACCTGTATTCCAAGCTAAACGCTCTGCTCCGAGTGTCTTTCCACAGCCCGGGAAACCGTACAGAAGAATTTTTTGTCTGTAGCGGAGTCCGTGATGAGCAAGCCTATCTCTTGCTGCATACTCGCGCTCAATTCGCTGGAAACGTTTTTCAATAACTTCAGGAAGCACCATGTGATGCCGCAGTTTTTCCCTTCCTATAACAGTCACTAAAGGAAGGTTTAATCGCTTACTTGTCGGCAGTTCGCTTAAAGCTTGTCGGCTATTTGGTACTGGCGAAACTGCTTTGCTGTTAGAGGTCGATTTCTCTTTCTGGCTCTTTTTGGTAATATTCTCTAATTGGTCGGCTAGTAGCGTGTGTCCCTTCTGGCGTTCTTCCTCAATGACTAGGTGTGTGAGTTTGTCGATCGCCTCTGTGTCGGCACTGGCGATCGCCCTAAATAATCTTTTAAGAACTTCTGCTTTCATAGCGCCTCTCACTATACTAGAGAGTACACCACTATGATACTTGATTTATTAATCAACTACTTAATTAAAATAAAGTAGGTGAGAGCCCTTGCGCCCCCACCTACTTTAAAGACGACGATTAATTAGTAATCGAAGTCGCCGCCGCCCATGCCGCCGCCAGCGCCAGCAGCAGCAGCGCCATCCTTCGGTTCAGGCTTGTCAACGACGATGCACTCGGTTGTCAGCACCATACCAGCAATAGATGCGGCATTTTGCAGAGCAGAACGAGTCACCTTCGCAGGGTCAACGATACCAGCTTCAAACATATCGACAAACTCATTTGTCGCTGCGTTGAAACCGACGTTGAACGGCTTTTCTTTGACGCGCTCAGCAATCACAGCGCCATTCAAACCAGCATTTTCAGCAATCCGCTTCAGAGGAGCAGCCAGAGCCCGTGCCACAATCAAAGCACCGGTCAATTCTTCGCCCTTCAGGCTGCTGTTAGCCCACTCTTCTAATTGAGGAGTCAGGTGAGCCAAAGTTGTACCGCCACCAGGAACAATTCCTTCTTCAACAGCAGCTTTGGTAGCGTTGATCGCATCTTCAAGACGCAGTTTGCGATCCTTCATTTCTGTTTCGGTAGCCGCGCCGACTTTGATCACTGCGACACCGCCAGCCAATTTGGCCAAACGTTCTTGCAGCTTTTCTTTGTCGTAGGAAGACTCGGTTTCGTCCATTTGACGGCGAATTTGTTCGCAGCGGGACTTGACCGCGGCTTCGTTACCTTCGGCAACAATTGTGGTGCTGTCTTTGGTGATGGTGATGCGGCGGGCTTTGCCGATCATGTCGAGCTTGGTATTTTCCAGTTTCAAACCGGCATCTTCGGTGATTAGTTGACCGCCGGTCAATACGGCGATATCTTCTAACATGGCTTTGCGCCGATCGCCAAAACCTGGTGCTTTAACAGCAGTCACATTCAACACACCGCGCAGTTTGTTAACAACGAGAGTAGCTAGAGCTTCCTTCTCAATGTCTTCTGCAATGATCAACAGCGGGCGGCCGGAACGAGCTACTTGTTCGAGCACAGGTACTAAATCTTGTACCAAAGCGATTTTCTTGTCTGTCAGCAAGATGAAGGGTTCTTCTAGAATCGCTTCCATCCGCTCAGTGTCGGTGACGAAGTAGGGAGAAATGTAGCCTTTGTCGAAGCGCATCCCTTCGGTGATTTCCAATTCGGTGGTCATAGACTTCCCTTCTTCCAGGGAAATCACGCCTTCCTTGCCCACCTTGTCCATTGCGTTGGCAATCATTTGGCCGACTTCATCGTCGTTACCAGCAGAGATGGAGCCGACTTGAGCGATGGCTTTGGAATCTTCTACTTGTTTGGCGTGTTCGGCAATTTTTTCTACCAAAAACGTCGTTGCTTTGTCAACACCGCGCTTGAGGGCGATCGCATTTGCACCAGCAGCTACGTTGCGCAGGCCTTCTTTGACCATTGCGTGAGCCAAAACCGTAGCAGTTGTGGTACCGTCGCCTGCTGCGTCGTTAGTTTTGGAAGCAGCTTGACGGATCAGGGCAACGCCTGTATTTTCAATGTGGTCTTCTAGTTCGATTTCTTTGGCGATGGTAACACCGTCATTGACGATTTGAGGAGCTCCGAATTTCTTTTCGAGAACCACGTTGCGGCCTTTGGGACCGAGGGTTACTGCCACTGCTTCTGCCAAAATGTCCATACCGCGTTCGAGGGCGCGACGTGCATTTTCGTTGTAGATGATACGCTTAGCCATAGTTTTTGGGGATGTGAGGGTTTGAGATTTTGGATTTTGGATTAGGGATGATAGATTTTAGTCATTTGTCCCGTGTCATTAGTTGTTTGGCGGCGTTCGCTTTAAACTAATGACTGATGACTAAGGACTGATGACTAATGATTAATTAGTTAACGATCGCCAGAATGTCTTTTTCTGCTAGCAAGACGTATTCGTCGGTGCCGAGTTTGATGTCGGTGCCGGCGTATTTCGAGTAGAGAACTTTGTCGCCGACTTTGACTTCCATTTCAGTGCGGCTGCCGTCGTCGTTGCGCTTGCCGGGGCCCACGGCCGCGACTTCGCCTACTTGGGGCTTTTCCTTAGCTGTGTCGGGCAGAAGGATGCCACCGGCGGTTTTTTCTTCGCTAGCGCTTACTTTCACGAACACGCGCTCGCCTAACGGTTTAACGGTTGAAACACTCAGTGATACTGCTGCCATAAATAAATCTCCAGATTACAGATTGTCGTGAGTCAGTCGTCAGGGGTCACGATGAAAGCAACAGCGGACTACTTACAACTGACATATTAGCACTCTCGACTCCTGAGTGCTAATTTAGCTTTAGTCAGGGGCGATCGCAACTGACTTGTCAGTACGGGTTCCCGAACCGAGAGTCACTAACCCCAGCCTAAAGGCATGGGGCTTGAAAGAGGAAGACTCACCACCTTCTTAATTTGAGACTAAAACAGTGTCTAGCCTGCGTCTTTGAGACAAACTGAATTATCTGGTGGTGGTACACCGAACGATGTTACTGGATGCCTCCCTAGTCTGTAACCTCTCGGATAGTCAGTGGCGAAGGGATATACACACACGGGCTTACCGCCACTTGTTATGCGTACAGGTAGAAAGCGCTCGATCCGTAACTGTCCGGGTTAAAGGCGAATACAAAACGTCGAAGGTCGTTAGTATATCCAAGGCGGTAACAAGCATTCATCGGGGGAGAATTCCTCCCCCCCCCATCCAATGTAAAGCCGTCCTAAAAGGACGGGGTTTCAAACCCATATTTCTGATGAGTAGGAGGCAAGGAGAGGGAGAGGGGGAGAGAGAGGGAGAGGGGGAGAGGGGGGGAGGGGGAGAGAGAGGGAGAGGGGGAGAGAGACATTCGCGAAAAAGCCCGGATTTCGACTTGTTATGCCTTTAAAACTTGCCTTTTGCTTGCCCTCAATTTCTGAATTCTAAAAAACCTACCGTTAAGACGGGAGGGAGTGGGGGCTGTGGTGATGACGAGCGATCGCTAACCAATTACTGTTGACGAATGAATAAAATGCTGGAAAATAACGATGAATCTTGCAGCCAAGGCTTGAGCGCTTGCGTCCAAAGCCTGGGCATCCCTCAAATCGAGCGGCATATTTTTATCTGTGCCGACCAAACCGTGCCCAAGTGCTGCTCGCGGCAAACGAGTCTGGAGGCTTGGAATTACTTAAAAAAACGCTTGCAAGAATTGGGGTTGGACAGGCCAAGTGCCGATAGACCAACCTGTGTCTTTCGCACCAAAGCCAATTGTCTGCGAGTGTGCGCGTCGGGCCCGATTATGGTAGTCTATCCAGACGGAGTGTGGTACCGCGACGTTACTCCCCCCGTCATTGAGAGAATTATTCAGGAACATCTCCTAAACTCAAAGGTAGTTCAAGAATACGCTTTCTTGACTCATCCTTTGCCTGTACCTCAAAAGGCAGAGCCAAACATTTAATGAGAGCGCTGTTAAAGTACAGGGTTATAATTAAAGGTTAAGTTTATGGTTAAGGGTGAGAAATTTAGATTGTTGGCCGCCCGGGCGATCGCACCTGCTACAGATAAAAAAACTGTAGTTAGGTTGTATTGGTAGTCGGGATTCGCTTGTCCCTGGTGTTGCTCAAAAGGTACGCCCCAAAAAATCGATCGGAGAAAGTGTGAAATTTTGTGCAAAAGTTTCTCAGTGGCAGACACTAACCAGTTTGCCAAACTAGACTAGAAACAGTTAAATACGTAAGTAGGGAGTCTGCTTAAATTTCTCTATATCAGAAGTATCATTTTAAACTGGGGCATCAATCTGCAATTAAACCGATCGAGATTAAATATTTAACGAAAGGCTCTGCCAGGGAGTCTCCAATCAATCAAGACCCATAGTGACGACGGGCGATGTTCGTCCATTAGACATCTGCAATAATTCTGGTGGGGCAAGCAGGAAGCCTGCCATTGACAGGCTTTTCTGAAGATGTCCCTTATAGGTTTTGGCTCCGTTCCTAGTCGCAAGACATTGACAAACGGGCGTGGATAACTGGTTGGGAAGCGGTAACACCCGCCCCGCTTTCCCCTGACGGGCATCCTTTCACCCGACTGCAGTCCTCCACCCCCAGCCGGGGTGGTGGCGCAATGACGGAAAAAACACGTGTGAAAAAAAGGAAGTGAGCGGGATACTTTAGCGGGAATAAACATGACAAAAGACAATAATTCAGGAGATCAAAAACGGCTGATGCTGGTTGACGACGACCCGAACTTGATCTTGCTAGTCAAGGATTACTTGGAGTTTCGAGGTTACAACGTCATTACAGCAGAAAACGGCAGAGACGCTCTAGAAAAACTCGAACAAGAAGTCCCCGATTTGATCATCTGCGATGTGATGATGCCGGAAATGGACGGGTACACTTTAGTCAAATACATCAGAGAAGACCCGCGCACGAACTGGATTCCGGTTCTTTTCTTGTCCGCCAAAGGTCAAAGTTCAGACCGAGTAAAAGGCTTGAGCACTGGGGCTGACGTTTATATAGTCAAGCCTTTTGAACCAGAAGAACTGGTAGCCCAAGTAGAATCTTCTCTGAAAGCAGCATCCCGCTTGATTGGCCACTCAAATCCAGGTATTGAGAGCGGCCCAAAAATTAAGGCGCGCCGCAATGTCGAATTGACTCCCACTGAGTTAAAGGTGGTACAGTTGCTAGCGCAGGGTATGGCAAACCGCCAGATCGCAGACGTGATGAATGTCAGCCAGCGCACTATAGAGAGCCACGTCAGCAATATGCTGGGCAAAACAGGTCTGCACAACCGGACAGAGTTAGCTCGCTGGGCCCTTGAAAGCAAAAAGGCTTGAGCTGACGTACTCTGCGCTATGAAATCTGGGGAGCAAAAGCGAGTGGTATGCGCTTAGGTATGCCTGAAGAGGCGGTAGGGCCCGCTCGGCGCTAGTTTGAAGCCCGATTAACCTTGACACGGCAGCCGGTATTGAGTTACTGGGCGTCTGGTTTGTGAGAGCTAGTCGATCGAATGCAAGCAGGGTTAAAAGAGCCCTCTGGCGGTAGAGGCGAAAATATGAAATACTGGGGGGATGGAGTTTTCTGAAGTCTAATCTATTGCCTCGGTTAGCTCCATGTTGCTAAAATGTGATATTTAGATTAACTTCTTTCTACAATTATTAGGTCTAAGTTTCTATGACAAACTTAATGAACCGCCTTTCTATTTTTGTGGACGGGAACAATATGTTCTACGCTCAACAAAAGAACGGTTGGTTTTTTGATCCTCGCAGGGTGCTCGAATATTTCAAAACTTCGCAGCCGAATGTTATCTTGATCAATGCTTTCTGGTATACGGGTCTGAAAGACCCCCAAGATCAAAGGGGATTTCGAGATGCCTTGATAAGTCTGGGTTACACGGTTCGTACTAAGATTCTTAAGGAATATTACGACGATGCTTCGGGCAGATATTCTCAAAAGGCTAATTTAGACATTGAGATTGTGGTTGATATGTTTAATACGGTGGATCAGTACGACCAAGTGGTGCTTTTTAGCGGGGATGGGGATTTTGAGCGGGCGATCGAGCTGCTGCGATCGAAAAATACTCATATTACTGTGGTATCAACCGAAGGAATGATTGCTAGAGAGTTACGAAATGCTACAGATAGGTATATAGACCTAAATGAAATTAGGGAACATATCGAGAAGATGGATTATTAGTCATTAGTCAGTAGTTATTAGTCATTAGTTATTAGTCATTAGTCATTAGTCATTAGTCATCAGTCAGTAGTCATTAGTTATGGTTATGGGTTATTAATTATTCGTTATTGGCGCGAAACACGGGACTGGTGCCCCCGCCCAAAAACGCATACTTGCTTTCCGACAGGAGTCGCCAATAGCCCAAAATTTTAGACTAAGGTTAAAGTTCTCAGATTCATCTGTGGAGTAAATCTAAAATCTAAAATCTAAAATCTAAAATCGACTGACTGGGGGCTAAAAACCCAGAAAAACGGACAAGTAAAAATCAGGAAAACAATTTTTGAGAGCTATGAAAATTAAACCAAGTCAAGACCGGATTATTATTTTCGATACGACTTTGCGGGACGGAGAACAATCTCCGGGTGCATCTCTGAATGTGGATGAAAAGCTGACGATCGCTCGCCAGTTAGCGAGATTGGGCGTGGATGTGATAGAAGCGGGTTTCCCTTTCACCAGCCCGGGAGATTTCGAGGCAGTCCAAAAAATAGCCCGCTCGGTGGGCACGGAAGAGGGGCCGACAATTTGCGGTTTAGCAAGGGCGAGAAAGCCGGATATTAAAACAGCAGCAGAGGCTCTGAAACCAGCAGCAAATGCGCGAATTCATACGTTTCTGGCTACGTCTGATATTCACTTGGAGCACAAGCTGAAAAAGACGCGGGCTGAGGTTCTGGAAATAGTGCCGGAAATGGTGGCTTACGCTAAGTCTTTTGTGGAGGATGTGGAGTTTTCGCCGGAAGATGCTTGTCGTTCGGAACCGGAGTTTTTGTATCAAGTTCTGGAAAGGGCGATCGCAGCCGGTGCGACGACTGTTAATATTCCCGATACTGTAGGCTACACGACTCCGAGCGAGTTTGGGGCGTTGATTCGGGGAATTAAGGAAAATGTGCCGAATATCGATCGCGCAATTATTTCGGTTCACGGTCACAATGACTTAGGATTGGCTGTTGCTAACTTTTTGGAAGCTGTGAAAAATGGCGCCAGACAGTTAGAATGCACGATTAACGGGATTGGCGAACGGGCGGGAAATGCAGCTCTGGAAGAGTTGGTAATGGCGCTTTACGTGCGGCGCAAATATTATAATCCGTTCTTGGGCCGGCCTGCGGATTCAGAGGAACCGCTGACAAATATTGACTCGCGCCAAATTTACAAAACTTCTCGCTTAGTTTCCAATTTGACGGGGATGTTGGTGCAGCCAAATAAGGCGATTGTCGGGGCAAACGCTTTCGCACACGAGTCGGGAATTCACCAAGACGGTGTGCTCAAAAATAAGCGGACATACGAGATTATGGACGCTGAGTCGATCGGCTTAACTGAAAATCAAATCGTACTCGGTAAATTGTCGGGGCGCCACGCTTTCAACACTCGCTTAAAAGAGTTGGGTTTTGAAATGGCCGACGATGAGCTAAATAAGGCTTTTGTCAAGTTCAAAGATTTAGCGGACAAGAAAAAAGAGATTACTGATTGGGATTTAGAGGCGATCGCCAACAACGAAGCGCACCAAGCACCGGAACTTTTCCGGTTAGAATTGGTGCAAGTTTCCTGCGGCGACAAATCTCGGCCGACAGCAACTGTCACTGTGCGGAATCCGGCGGGCGAAGAATTGACTGATGCTGCGATCGGCACCGGGCCTGTGGATGCGGTTTACAGGGCAATTAACCGAGTTGTCAATGTCCCGAACGAGTTGATAGAGTTTTCTGTACAGTCGGTGACAGCAGGAATAGATGCGATCGGCGAAGTAACAATTCGCTTGCGGTACGAAGGCAAAGTATTTTCCGGTCACTCGGCAAATACCGACATTATCGTAGCCTCCGCCGAAGCTTACATCAGCGCTTTAAATCGGCTGTATCAGGCATTGCAGCATAGTGCTGAAAAACCCTCCGAACAGCCAACTCCGATCGGAAATCAAGTTGTTGCAAAAGCACAGCGCTGATAAATTTACTGTCAGCCATTTTTCTTGAAACCAACCGCAGACGAACCGACATAACAGCAGATATATCTAAATAAATCTGCGTTAATCCGCGTTCATCTGCGGTTAAAAATTAAAATCTTTTTTAGCAACAACAAACCGTAAAAAATGCAAGACGAAACTTTAAAAAAAGAGCGACAATTCCACGATGCTTGGGCATCCACAATCGATATTGACGGCATTCGAGTCAATGATTACTTTGAAGCTTGCACCGCCCCAGAAAATAGATTTATCCTCAAACAGATGGGCGATATTACAGGCAAACGCCTCTTAGATTTAGGGTGCGGCGCGGGAGAAAACAGCGTTTATTTTGCTAAAAAAGGCGCGCATTGTGTGGCAGCCGACTATTCTCAGGGCATGGTAGAAGTTGCTCTAAAATTGGCAGAGAAAAACGGCGTCAAAATAGAGGGCTGCACTGTAAATGCAATGGCGATGGATTTCCCGGACAACAGTTTTGATATTGTTTACGCTTCTAATTTACTGCACCATTTGCCGGAACCATCCAAGGCAATTCGCGAAATGCACCGCGTCCTAAAGCCTGGGGGAAAAGCTTGTTTTTGGGACCCGATGAAGCACAATCCGGTGATTAATGTTTACCGCAGAATGGCGACTGAGGTGCGGACGGAGGATGAAACTCCTTTGGATATTAATATTGTGAATTTTGTCAAGTCTTTGTTTTCAGAGACGGCTTATGATACCTTTTGGCTGACATCGCTTTGGATTTTTTTGCGCTTTTATTTGATAGAAAAAGTGCATCCAAATGAGGAGCGTTATTGGAAAAAGATTATCATTGAACAAGAGAGATTGAAACCGGAATACTCTCGGTTAGAAGAGTTGGATGGATTTTTGAAAAAGTTGCCTTTGATGAAGCGCTTGGCTTGGAATTTGGCTGTGGTGGCAACGAAGTAATTAAAAGAAGTACAATAAGTCAAAGCATTTAATTAAGAGGGTAATTATGCCAGAAACTATTACTGCTATCTACGAAAACGGGGTTTTGCGTCCCCTGAGTCCTTTGTCATTGAATGATGGGGAAACTGTGCAGATTCAACTCTGGCCAGATGATCCAAAAAAGCAGGCAGAATTGGCAATCCAGTTTTTAGTTGACCGAGGATTGGTGACTCCACTACCTAACAATCCCCATAACGTCGAGGCTGTCACCGATGAAGATGTGTATGAATTGGCTAAAAGGTTAGGGGCAAAACCGGGCAAGCCTCTGTCAGAAATTATTATCGAGGATCGCGGCCCGTGGTAAACATTTATTTCTTGGATAGCAGCGCCCTCATCAAAAGATATGTGGTTGAAATTGGCAGCCCTTGGATAAAAACGCTCACGGATTCCCAGACTGGTAACTCGCTGCTTCTAGTCAGCATCACCTGGGTGGAAGTTCTTAGTGCTTTTGCACGCAGACAACGTGAAGGCGGTATAACTGCTGCGGAAGTTACTGCACTTATTGCAAAGTTTCGCTCTGAATTCAATAGTCGGTATAGAGTTATCGAAGTTGATCGGGCACTGGTTGAAAGGGCGGGTGAATTGATTGTTCAATATCCGCTGCGGGCTTATGATTCTGTGCAATTAGCGTCAGCTTTGCGCGTTCAATCTCTTTTAACATCAATGCCAGAAACTCAACTAATTTTTGTTTCGGCGGACAACAGATTGCTGGATATTGCTCAGTCGGTAGGGTTGGCTATTGATAATCCTAATAATTATCCGTAATCAAGCTGTGTGTAGTCAGGAATGCAAGTCCTCATAAAAATCCGAGGACTAAAGTCATCACTAGAAACTAATTTTAGTGCGATCGTTATTTATAGGATTTCTTTCAAAGTTTTAACCAATATTTGATTTTGTTCCTCCGTACCTACACTAATCCGCAATTTGTCTTCCAATCGCGGCTGGTTGAAGTATCGAATCAATATTCCGCGTAATTTGAGTGTTTGATAGATCCTTTCTGCATCGCCTTTTGGTGGCCTAACTAACAAAAAGTTAGTTTGCGAGGGCCAAACGTCAAAGCCTAATTCTTTGAAGCTAACGGCTAGTGTTGCTCGCGAAGCCTTAATCTTTTCGGCATTGGCTGTTTTGTGGTCTCGATCGGCGATCGCAGCCGCCCCCACTGCATAAGCTAAAGCATCCACATTATAGCTGTCTTTGATTTTCTTTAATTCAGCCAGCAGCGCCGGATTTGCTATGCCAAAACCCAGCCTCAATCCTGCCAGGGAATAACCTTTTGAAAGCGTCCTCAAAACTATAACATTACTGTACTTTTTTGTCAAGTTCAAAGCATTTTCTTCGGCGAAATCTACATAAGCTTCATCGATCACAAGAATGCCCGATAACTCATTAGCCAGTTTCTCCAAATCTGCAACAGATATGGCTGTTCCCGAGGGACTGTTTGGCGAAGCTACAAATGTCACTGCACCCCGGGCTGCTATTAGCAAATCGACGGGTAACTTGTAGTCCTCGGGATAAGGAACTTCAACAAATTCTGCATCTTGAATTTGCGCCAAAGTGCGGTACAATACATAGGTTGGCGCCGGACAAACAATCTGTTTCCCAGATTCCCCCACAGCTCGAACTATCAAGTTTAATAAATCGTCACTACCGTTACCGACAACAATCCAATCCTCAGCAACTCCCAAAACTTGACTAGCAGCAATGCGAAAAGATTTGCCAGTTGGATCTGGATAGCGGCGCAGAATTTCTCCGTCTATTTCCCGAAGCACTGTTAAAGCTTTGGGAGAAGGCGGATAGGGATTTTCATTAGAATTTAACTTAATAATTTTTGTGCCTAGCGGTGGCTGTTCCCCCGGCACATAGCCAGACATTTCGTGGATGCTTTTGCGAAAGTAATTCATCTATTATCTGCGTTAATCTGCGTTAATCTGCCTTCATTTGCGGTTAAAAAAATCATATCAAACAATTAGTGACTATCCGCCTTATACCCAAATCAATTAACATTTGCATATCCCCTCGATCGTCCACCGTCCAGGCCACAATGT
Organism: Microcoleus sp. AR_TQ3_B6; assembly: GCF_036702785.1. Lineage (NCBI taxonomy): Bacteria > Bacillati > Cyanobacteriota > Cyanophyceae > Oscillatoriales > Microcoleaceae > Microcoleus > Microcoleus sp. AR_TQ3_B6. Next base: position 53,677 of record NZ_JAUBVJ010000049.1, read on the forward strand.
CAACTCCCTGACTCCGGCTTTCTGGAATTAGTGCGGGGTTTTCCAGCAACACGCGATACAGACTGCTAATCAAATTATCCCGATGCGCCACAGCTTGAGCAAATTGATTGTTGTACGCTTCTAGATTAGCAACAATGTGTCCGATCGCCAAATCGCCAGATAGCCGCCGCACTTGGTCCAGAAATCCATCATTAAAGGAAGTAATAACGCATTTATGTTGGATTTCTTCCCCCTTCAAAGTATTGACAAAATCCGCGACATCTGCATCAGACCACTCGCAGTGAGGTTTGACATCAAAGTAAAGAAATTTATCAACATTTTTGAGGATAGCTAATGATTCTTTTAAGGTAGGGATTTTTTCTTGTGAAAATTCATCGCTAAACCATTTTCCCGCATTAAGTGTCTGCAATTGGGACAGAGTGTTTTCCCTAACTTTGCCAGAAACTCCAGTGATTCTATCTAATGTGGCGTCGTGAAAAATCACTGGTACGTTGTCGGCGGATAGCTGGATGTCAAATTCGATCGAATGAGCTCCGCGGGCGATCGCCAGTTCAAAAGCTGCTAAAGTATTCTCCGGGGCGATCGCCGAAAATCCCCTATGTGCGATAATTTCTAAATTCACTGTCTTGTGCCCTCTAAAAAATCTGCCACAGTTTGATTAAAAGTTTCCGGTTCAGTCAAAAAAGACCAGTGATTCCCCGGTACTTTTGCAACGGTAAGATTTTTCAAGTATCTCTGGTATGGCTGCATTTGCCAAGCCATGCGATTTACGCCTTTTTCCGGCTGTACAAACAAAGTCGGTATCTCAATATTTTCTGTTAAACCGGCAACTTTCATCACTTCTACAAATATCTGATTTCTAGCTGCAATCGCAAATTTACTGCCCCAAGTTCCGTCGGATTTTTGTTCAATTTGGTGTTGGAATACCATTTGCTGCAAGTCACTCCAATCTGCGTATTCTCCCGATTGTTTTGCTGCTGCTTCTGCTTGGGATAAAGTCGCAAAGGGGCCCACACATTTGAGACAGTCTAATTTTCGGTAAACAATGGGCAGGGTGAGTTTCATCGCGGCGGGCATTTTGGTGATGAAGATGGGGTCTACTAAAATCATACTGCAAAAGCGAGCCGGATTTTGCCTCGCCCAAATCGGTGCTAGTTTGCCCATCCAAGAATGTCCTAAAATGTGGGCGTCGGACCAGTTGAGATGTGCCATCAAAGCTTCTAAATCTGCGATCGCACTTTCAAAAGTATAGCCTGTTTCCGGTTTGCTACTTTCTCCGTGACCGCGCATATCGGGCGCTACAATATGATAGCGGTTGCACAAGTAATTGCCCAAGCGAGTCCAGACACACGAACTATCTGCTAAACCGTGCAGCAGCAGCAAACGCGGAACTTTTTCTTTCCCTTTTTCTGGCTGCCATTCTAGGTAGGAAAGTTCGATGTCTGGTAAGTGCAAACTATTACGAGTTGGCATAATTAGGGTATTTTATAGTTGGATAAATTTGATTTAACTTTTTTATGAACAGGCAAGATACCTGTTCCACCAAGAGTGAATTTTATAGTACGGTTTTCCTCAACAGGCTTTCCAGCATTTTTCACAAAGAATAAATCTTCTTGTGGGGTGGGCTTCTAGCCCGCCCTTCTGACTTAACCTTTGCCCTTCAAACTCAACAAGATAAACTGAGTTTTCTGCGCTTCATCAAAATTGTCATCACTGACCAAAACTAAACTTTTGCTGCCATCTGGCAACTGCGGTCCGAGGGTCATTCCCTCTAAATTGTACAGCGGAATCCCGAGTTCGCTTAAGTCTAGTAACAACTTTTTCTTAACAGGTTCGACCATTGTCACTGGCCCTTTAAAACTCTGGATTCTCGAAGTATCTGTAGCCGCCCCAAGCGCTACTTGATAAATCCTAGCACTGTATCCCGACAGCCCAAAAGAACGTTCTAAACTCAAAATCTGACCGCCACCTACAGTGACTAATTCTGTTAAACCGTTCAAAATAGTCATGGGAACTTGCTCTAACTTGTAAAGATTTTCCGATACTAATTGCGGCGTTTTATCGACAATGATATAATGTAAAAGACGGAGTTTGCTTGCCTGTTCCGGGTCTAAATCTTGCATTAACGGCGCTTCCGTAGCTGCAAACAAACGAAACGGATCGAAACCGCCCGGACTAAAGGTTTCTGGGTCAATACTTAAAGATTCAAAACCTAAATTTTCCCGCACTCCTTGCTGCTGTTTTTCATCGCTGGCATCGGGAATGTAGCGTTTGGGAATCGGCAAATTTCCCAGCAATTTCCCGGTTTTGAGGTCAAACTCTCCTACAAACGGAGGGATACCAGCATGAGTTACGCCTTCGCTGGCGACAAATACTGAATTGCGGGGAGAAAGGGCGATGCCTTCGGGGTTGATCGAACCCCAAGAGAAGGTTTCACCGTCTGCTTTTTTGAGGGAAGTAACGCCTTCAACAGCAACTTTTTTGAGGCGAATATTTGCTGGATCGCTCGATGTGAGGTCGAGTCTGAGACTGTAAAATCTGGCTTCTCCGTTTTCGCTGGGGTCGTCGGAAAGAGCGTAAAAGCGATAAGCTTTGGAAGTAACAGTGCTAATACCTTTGGGGTCGTAGGTAATTCCTGACAAACCGCCGACTGGCGATCCTTCAAAAGTGGTTTTTGGCAATTCGTACTCGCCCAAAAATTCTAGGGACATTTCTGGAAAAGAGCGGTCTCTAGCAACTGCGGGAGGGGGGGCGCAAGCTGTGCAAACAGTTAAGAGAATTAGGGCTAGAATGAATAAGCGTAAAATGCGTTGGCGAAGCCCTCGAAGAGGATCGCCCAGCATCTTTAACTGAAAATAATTGCTCAGTACGGTAACTTGTATTTTGTTGCTCTTGTTGAACTGTTTGCTTTTGTGCCATCTTTGTGACATAATTTATACCGTTTTGTAGATATGCAAAACTTGATGTTTCGAGAAGGAATGCCGAATCGCGGCAACCAAATTTTGAGAATCAGAAGTTCTGTGCCAATTGGGTGCTTGCTTTTCTTGTGGCTGTGTGCTGGTTCTATTGCTAGCGCCCAAACTAATCCACCAGGCCTCGATCAATTTTCTCCTAATCCTCTAGAAATTACCACACCCGATCCCCTAACTCCCGCCAGTGAATCTTTGAGCAGCACTCAGCGGGAGGAACTGACAGCGGCTTTGGAAGAGTTAAACTTAGAAGCATTGGCTAAATTGGAAGCTGGAGATGGGGCTGGTGCTTTTGAAATTTGGTTCCGAGAATTGCGGCTGCGCAGGTATCTCGGTCCGGCGGCGGAAATTGCTGCTTTGAGTCGGGTGGGAAGTGTTGCTTGGAGTAACAGTAAAAACCTGGAACTACAGCTTATTACCAAACGGTTGCAAGCAATTCAAAAAGAAGTAAAATCCCAAGTACCAGTTAATACTGAGTTGCTCCCCGCCTTGGCTGCAGCTTTTCAGCAGGTGCGCGCTAAAGGCCCGACTGTAGAAGTTTACCAAGAAATTCTCGAAAATGCGCGCCAAAACCAAGATATATTAGCTGAAGGTCAGATTTTGAAGGCGATCGCGCTAATTCACATCAATTGGTTGAGTTACGATAAAGCTGCTTCCGTGTATGAGGAATTGGCAACTTTAATTCAGGAAAACCGCGCTTTATTTGCTGCTAATTCTGCTGTACAAAATTCTGCTGTAGTTGCGGGAAACGGCGCGCCGCCGCAGCCTGTAACTCCTCCAACTGAGGTAGATACACTGAGACAGTTGGCCTACGTTTACCAGCAGGCGAAACAACCCCTAAAGGCGATCGCCGCCCGTGAAAAACTAACATCGGTGTATCTTAACTTACAAAATGCGAGCGCTATACCAGCGCTCAAATTTGCGATCGCCAGCGATTACCAAACCATAGGTCAAATCAATTTAGCAGCTCAATACTATCAGGAAGCATACAATTTAGCCGTCCCCATTCAACAGTATGCCCAAGCTAGTGAAGCTTTGGACAAATTAGCATTGCTTTATCGATCGCAAAAGCAATGGGAGCCGACTTTGCGGATTTATCAAATGCAGTTGCTGTTAGAAGAGCGGGCTTACAATTTCTACGGATTGATGAGCGCTTACGACAATATCGGTCAAGTTTATCAGGAGATGAAGGCTTACGATAAAGCTTTGGAATCCTATCAACAAGGGTTAGAAGTGGCTAAAAAGTTGGGACACAGACAAGAGTATTTTGCTAAGAAAATTCAAAAAGTTAACAAGCAATTGCAAAAAACTTCGTAGTTGTCAGCCGACAAAAATCCCAATTTGCCATGTGAGTAATTTAAATGCAGTAAGGTGCGCAATGCGCACCCTACGAAAATACTTGCGACTGGTAAGTTTCTCGCGAAATAGAATAATATACCACATCAGTTTCGTAATAATAAGCATTTTTTTCATATTTCATGCCAACTTTTTGTATCACCCGCTGGGAGGCGATATTTTCTGGGCGGGCGATCGCAACTATTCTCTCCAACTTTAATATTTTAAATCCATAGTTTAGACTAGCAAAAGATGCTTCAGTCGCCAATCCTTGATTCCAATAAACTTTGTCAAGGGCATACCCTAGCTCAACTTCCGGTGTGTTGTCTAGAAAACCCAGCCCGCAGCGACCAATCATTTTACGGTCTATTTTATGTACTAAAGCCCACATTCCGAAGTTGTTTTCTTCCCAACGTTTGAGCATGGTATTAATGGCGATTTCTGTGGCTTCTCTCGTTCTAACTCCTGTGAGATATTTCATTATTTCCGGATCGCTGTAGATGCGGTACAGATCGTCTAAGTCTTCCGGCGTAAATTGTCTCAGATACAATCGGGCTGTCTCTATTTCTCGCATGATTAATATAATTTTTACTCCTACATTAGGATACCAGTTTTGAGAAGTTTTGCTAAAAACCTTTTGGTGGGATTTCCTTCCCCCACTCAACTACTTTTGATTGGTAGATTTTTCGTGAGATTGAATAATAGGTAGTGCTTTTTTGTAAAGGACAGAGGAAAACAATCTATCTTATTATGCAATCCCCATTTTTTTTCTGATTTGTTG